>JANNEJ010000944.1:0-6812 GCA_031378585.1 Acidobacteriota bacterium
CCGCTCCGAGGCTGCGGCAAACACCGCCACCTCGTCGACCCGGGCGGTGATGGCGCGTTCCAGCCCGGCGAGGTTGGGTACGAGTGCGGTGTAGCGCACGCCATTCCGCCGCTCGATGGCCGCAAAGACGGCCTCGGCATCGGCCATCTGCGGTACCCATCGTGGCGAGACGAACGCCGACACCTCGATCCTCTGGTGGCCCGCCGCGCCGAGCGCGTTCACGAATCGCACTTTGTCGTCGGTCGTGACGACCCCGGCCTCGTTCTGGAGTCCATCGCGCGGGCCCACTTCCACGAGCGTCACCCTGGCCGGTGACGTCACTGGTCGATCTCCACGAGCACGGCACCAGGCCGCACCAGGTCGCCCACCGCGCATCGCACGGCCCGCACGATGCCGGCGTGAGAGGCGCGAATCGTGAGTTCCATTTTCATGGCTTCGAGAATGACGACTGGGTCGCCGGCCTCGACGCGGACACCGGCGGCGACGGCGACTGTCACGACGGTGGCGGGCATCGGCGGCGTCATCTCGCCGGCCGAGGTGCGGGCCGCGGCTCTGGCCCGTGACGACTCGCCGACCTCGAACTCGTAGGCGTGCCCGTCAGCGCACGCCCATACGCCAGGAGCGTTGCCCGCGACGGCCACAACGGTGACGTGACCATCCGGCGTCGTCACGAGGTAGCGACAGGGGCCCCACGGAGTCACCGTGCACCGTACGCCGTCCACGACGACCACTCCCTGGGCCAGCGTCTCCGCCGTGAAGCCGGCGTCGCCATGTTGCACCTGGTATCGCGCCACCTCTAACCTCGCCATCCCCGGATGGTGTCGAAGGGATCGGACCGGCCGGCCAAGGCCGTCGGGGACGAGTCCGGTGGCGGCGCACCGCCGAGCGAGGTGTGCCAGGCGGCCGCCGCCACCACGGCCGGTGGCACCGGCGCGGTTTCCGGGCACAACTCCGCCAAATGGCGGTCGATGAAGCCGGTGTCGATTCGGCCCTCTGCGAACTCAGGCCGGCTGATGAGCGCCTGGAGGAACGCCAGGTTCGTGCGCACCCCGAGGATCTCGAAGCGGGTCAGCGCTTCCTGCGCCAGGGCGATGCTGTGCGCGCGCGTCTCGCCAAACGCCACCACCTTGGCGAGCATCGGGTCGTAGTACACCGAGACGGCGCCACCTTCGACGACACCGGCGTCGATGCGGAGGCCCGGGCCGGCCGGTTCCCGGTATCGCAACAGGGGACCGGCCTGCGGCAGGAAGCCACGCGCCGGGTCCTCGGCATAGATGCGGCACTCGAGGGCATGACCGCGCTGGCTGAGTGCATCTTGCCGCCAGGGCAGCGGCGCGCCGGCCGCCACTGCGAGCTGCGCACGCACGAGGTCGACGCCCACGACACACTCGGTGATGGGATGCTCGACCTGAAGCCGCGTGTTGATCTCGAGAAAATAGAAGCGCGCGTCGTCGCCCTCACCCTCGAGCAGGAACTCCACCGTGCCGGCGTTCTGGTAGCCCACGGCGTGCGCCGCCGTGACGGCCGCGGCGCCGATCCGGGCGCGTACGGCAGCAGTCACGGCAGGTGAGGGCGTCTCTTCCACGACCTTCTGATGGCGCCGCTGCGCCGAGCACTCGCGTTCGAAGAGGTGCACGACCTGGCCATGCTGGTCGGCGAAGATCTGGACCTCGATGTGCCGGGGGCGGTCGACCAGTCGCTCGAGATACAGTGTCGCGTTCCCGAAGGCCGCCTGCGCCTCGCGTCTGGCCTGCGGCAACGCGGCGACCAACTCGTCGAGGTGGCGCACGGTCTTCATGCCGATCCCGCCACCTCCGGCCGCTGGCTTGACCAGCAGTGGCACACCGAGCCTCGCAGCGGCGGCAGTGAGCGCGGCGTCGCTCTGGTCGTCGAGCGTGATGCCCGGCACAACGGGCACTCCCGCGGCCTCCATCAGCCTGCGCGCGCCGGTCTTCGACCCGAGCCGCTCGATGGCGTCTGCCGGTGGACCGATGAAGATGAGCCCGGCGTCCTCGACGGCGCGGGCGAAATGCGCGCGTTCGGAGAGAAAGCCGTAGCCGGGGTGCACGGCGTCGGCGCCGCTGTGCCGGGCGGCGGCGAGCAGGGCGGCGACATTGAGGTAGCTCTCGGCGGCCGGCGGCGGGCCCAGACGCACGGCCGTGTCAGCAGCGAGCACGTGCGGGGCGCCGGCATCGGCATCGGAGTACACCGCGACGGTGTCGAGGCGAGCGGCTTTGCAGGCGCGGATGACTCGCAGCGCGATCTCCCCACGGTTGGCGATGAGCACGCGCCGCATCACCGCACCATCCACGACGGATCGCGTTTGTCGAGGAATGCGCGGAGGCCTTCGCGGCCTTCAGGTGATCCGCGCTGAGCCGCGATGGCGCGCGCGGTCAGCGTCGCGACCTCTTCGGGCGCGCGTCCCCACACCGCGGGAATGATCGCTTTGGCCGCGGCCACGGCCGTGGGCGCCGCTGAGAGCACCTCGGCGACGTAGCGCGCCACCGTGGCGTCGAGCTCCTCGGCGGTCACGACGGCGTGTACGAGGCCAATGGCCTGCGCGCGAACGGCGTCGAACCGCATGCCCGTGAGAAAGAGTTCGCGGGCTGCGGACACGCCAATTTTCGGCAGCACGAACGGCGAGATCATCGCGGGCAAGATGCCGAGCTTCGTCTCGGTGAAGCCGAAGATCGTGCGGCTCTCGGCGACGACGATGTCGCAGACGGCCGCAAGTCCTGACCCGCCCCCGAGCGCTGCGCCGTGAAGCCGGCCAATGACCGCCACGGGCAACACGTTGATGGCGCGCAGCATGGCGGTCGTGGCCGTGGCATCACGCTCGTTGTCGTCCCGGCTCGCGCCGGCCATCCGGGCCATCCACGCCGCGTCAGCGCCCGCGCTGAAGACCTTCCCCGCGCCGGCCAGCACGACCACCCGCACGCCGGCGTCCCCAGACACCGCGTCAGCCCATGTCTGCAGTTCTGCCACGACCTCGTCGTTGAACGCATTGCGCACGTCGGGTCGATTCAGCGTGACGTATTCGATGGGGCCATCGCGACGGACGGCAAGATAGCGGTACATGCGGGTCCTACATTCGGAAAATGCCGAACCGCGCCGGAGGCACGGGCGCATTGGCCGCGGCCGAGAGCCCGAGCGCCAGCGCGGTACGGGTGTCGAGCGGATCGAGAATGCCGTCGTCCCAGAGACGTGCGGTCGAGTAGTAGGGAGAACCTTCCTCGTCGTACTTCTTCAGAATCGGCTCGCGAATAGCCGCCTCATCGGCACCGGCCAGCGTCTTGCCCTCGCGTGCCAGCTGGTCACGTTTCACGGTCGTGAGTACACCGGCGGCTTGTTCGCCACCCATCACCGAGATGCGGGCATTGGGCCACATCCACAGCAGCCGCGGCTCGTAGGCCCGTCCGCACATACCGTAATTGCCCGCACCGAATGAGCCGCCGATGAGCACCGTGAACTTCGGCACCACCGACGTGGCCACCGCATGCACCATCTTGGCGCCGTCCTTGGCGATGCCGCCGCGCTCATACTCGCGGCCCACCATGAACCCGGTGATGTTCTGCAGGAACACGAGGGGCACCCCGCGCATATTGCACAGCTCGATGAAGTGGGTGGCCTTCAGGGCGGATTCCGAGAAGATCACGCCGTTGTTGGCGACGACGCCCACCAGCCGCCCATGGACGCGGGCAAACCCGCAGATGATCGTGGTGCCGTAGCGCGCCTTGAACTCGTCGAACCGCGATCCGTCGACGATTCGCGCGATCACCTCACGCACGTCATACTGCGTGCGGAAGTCACCGGGCACGATGCCGTAGATCTCGGCAGGGTCGTAGAGCGGATCTTCGGGTGTGGTCACATCGCCGTGCACGGGCTTGACCGAGTGCAGCGTGGAGACGATGGTGCGCGCCTGGTGCAGCGCGTGGCGGTCGTCGTCGGCAAAGTAGTCGGCCACGCCCGAGAAGCGAGTGTGCACGTCGGCGCCGCCCAGTTCCTCGGCGGTGACGTCTTCGCCGGTGGCGGCCTTCACGAGCGGCGGGCCGGCCAGGAAGATGGTGCCGGTGCCCTTCACGATGATGGTCTGGTCGGACATCGCCGGCACGTAGGCGCCCCCGGCCGTGCATGAGCCCATCACGACGGCGACTTGTGGAATGCCGGCCGCCGACATCCGCGCCTGGTTGAAGAAGATGCGCCCGAAGTGATCGCGGTCAGGGAAGACCTCGGCCTGCAGCGGCAGAAACGCGCCGCCCGAGTCCACCAGATAGACGCAGGGTAGATGATTCTGCAGCGCCACGTCCTGCGCCCGCACGTGCTTCTTGACGGTCAACGGATAGTAGGTGCCGCCCTTGACCGTGGCGTCGTTGGCCACAATCATCACCTCGCGGCCCGACACGCGGCCGATGCCGGTGATGATGCCGGCCGAGGGCGCCTCGCCGTCATACATGTCCCAGGCGGCCAAGGCTGACAGCTCCAGGAAGGCGGAGCCGGGGTCGAGCAGCAGGTCGATGCGATCGCGGACGGGCAGCTTTCCCTGGGCTGCGTGCCGCTCCAGGTACTTGGGGCCGCCGCCCTGCTTCACGAGCCCCAGGCGCTCGCGGTAGGTGCGACGAGCGCGGTCATCCGGTCGCGGTTGTGCGCAAATTCCGGGGCGTTGGTGCGAATCTGCGACTCGAGAACGTCCATGACACTCCAGCGCGCGGGCGCAAGGGAAGGGCGGTGCTACCAGCCGCAGCAGTCGGTCTTGAACCGGCACGCCGGACAGCGCCAGACGGCGTGCATCCGGTACATCTCGGCCCCGCACCGTTCGCACACCGTCTTGTCGTCGTCGCTGCGCGCGGGCGTCGCTCGCAGCGCCGACAGCACCGGAGTGATGGGCGGCAGGGTGGGTGAGTCCGCCATGCCGCGATTATAGCGGAGCGCAGGCCGGTGCCGTGCGCCGGGAGGAGGTCTTTAGAGAATAATGGAGGTCGAACCATGCCACGTGTACAAGCGCGCCGTCGCCGTGTGCTGATCGTCGACGACGACCTCGCCACGGTCGACTGGCTGAGGATGGTGATCGAGCAGGCTCCAGCGGACCCGGCGTTCGATGTGCGCGCGGCCGGGCTTGGGCGCACCGGTGATGCCGTCTTCGACGAGTGGCACCCAGAGATCGTGCTGCTCGACCTGTTGCTGCCCGACGGCGATGGCCTCGACGTCTTGAGGGGCATGAAACAGCGCGCGCCAGACACCGAGGTGATCGTCATGAGCGGACAGGGCACGATTGCCCGAGCGCTCGATGCCGGACAGGCAGGAGCGTTCTTTTTCGTCGAGAAGTCGCAACTCGACCCAGAAGGCCTCGTCGGCATTCTCGAGCGCGCCGGCCGCCAAGTCGATGAGCGGGTCACGCATGAGCAACTACGCGCGACGTTGCGTGACCCGGACGGCATGGGAGCCGTGGTCGGCCAGAGCGAGGTGATGCGCGAGTTGTTCGAGTTGGTGGACGCCGTGGCGCCCAGTACCGCCAACGTCCTGATTCAGGGCGAGAACGGCACGGGGAAAGAACTCGTCGCCAACGCACTGCACCAGCGCAGCCCCCGCGCGTCTGGCCCGTTCATCAAGATCAACTGCGCTGCGATTCCGAAGGACCTGATCGAGTCGGAGCTGTTCGGCTACAAGAAAGGCTCGTTTACCGGCGCCAACGCCGACAAGGTCGGTCTGCTGGAGCTCGCCGAAGGCGGAGCCCTGATGCTCGACGAAATCGGGGAGATGCCGGCGTACCTGCAAACCAAGCTCCTGCGCGTACTGCAGGAGCGCGAGTACCGCCCGATTGGCAGCGAACGGTTCGTGAAGGTCGACTTTCGCCTCATCTGTGCCACCAACATCGATCTGGACACCGCGCTGCGTGACGGCCGGTTGCGCGAAGATCTCTACTTTCGCATCAACACGATCATGCTGCGGGTGCCACCCCTGCGCGAGCGCACCGAGGACATCCCGCTGCTCTGCGACTGGTTCGTGGAGAAGTTCGCGCGCCGGCATCAGAAGTCGGTCCGTGGCGTGAGTCCGGCGGCCTACCATCTGCTGATCCGGAATCGCTGGCCGGGCAACGTGCGTGAACTCGAGAACGCGATGGAACGCGCGGTACTCGTCGCGCGAACCGCAGAGATTCAGCCGACGGACCTGCCCGAGGCCCTGCGGGCTGGCGGCGAAGACGCCTTTGCGATTCCGGCACACCGCACCTTGGCCGAAATCGAGCGGATGGCCATCCTGCAGACCCTCGAGCGGACGAACTGGAACAAACAGGAAGCGGCACACATTCTGGGGCTGTATCGTCCGACGCTCTACAACAAGATGCGCCGCCACGGCATCGGTGCGCAGGACCTGAAGCGGCGCGGCGTGGCCGCGGTTGGCGAGGCCTGACGACCGTGCGCCTGGTACGGCAGGCGGCCTGGCGAGGCGTGGTGGAGCTCTACAGCAGCGAGGGCCTCACGCATGCGGCCGCAATTGCCTACTACACCCTCCTGTCGCTCTTTCCGTTCCTGCTGTTGCTGTTCTCGCTCATCGGCTCGTTCACGGCAGACCCGGTGGCGCGCGACGAGGTCGTGCGCTTCGTGTTTCGCTACTTCCCGGGCCAGTTCGATTTCGTGACTGGGCAGATCGACCGCTTCAGCACAGACCGGATCAGCATCGGGGTGGGCGGCAGTCTGGTCTTGGCCTACGCCTCGGCCGGCGTGTTCGGTGCGATCAGCTCGGCGGTGAATTCCGCGTGGGGCGTGGAGCGCCGGCGCAGTTTTCTGCGCCACCGGTTGTTCTCGTTCCTGATGATG
>JANNEJ010000139.1:0-1962 GCA_031378585.1 Acidobacteriota bacterium
CGAGCCCCACCAGGTGAGGAGCGCGGGTCTTCGTCATGCCGCGCATTCTAGCGCCTGCCCCGTCGTTGAACATCCGTTCGAAAAGGCGATCCGCCGGTGGGCCGGTCGACTTGACTGCCGATTTGGGGCATTTCCTGCTACTATCTCGCCCGTAACCTCACAGCACTACCCTCTCTCGTCAAGCGAGGAACGCAATGTCAGACATGGACATGGGCCAGACCGCACCAATGACCCCGCGCGGCGGCGCGACCCGGCGCGATTTCATCAAGGGCGTGATTGCGGCGGGTGCCGCGGTTTCCACCAGCGCATATCTCTTCCGCACGTCTCTTGCGGGCCAACCGGCCGGCGCGGGCGCGGTGGAGCGCCTGATTTCGATCACCGTCAACGGCCAGGTGCGCCGCGTCGACGTCATGAAACAGGAAACCCTGGCCATGACGCTGCGCTACAAGCTGGGCCTCACCGGCACCAAGCTTGGGTGCGACCGGGCCGAGTGCGGCGCCTGCACGGTGCTGGTCGACGACGTGCCGACCTACTCGTGCTCGCTGCTGACCCACACCCTGCGCGGCCGCAAGGTGCAGACAATTGAAGGCCTCGCGGCTCCTGACGGCACGTTGCACCCGGTGCAGCAGGGCGTCGTGGCCGAGCAGGGCTTCCAGTGCGCCTTCTGCATGCCCGGCTTCGTGATGGCCACGGTGGGCTTCCTCAAGACCAATCCGAACCCGACGCGTCAGGAACTGGCGCACGGGGTCTCTGGCAATCTGTGCCGTTGCCAGGACTACGACAAGATTCTCACTGCGCTGATGCACGGCGCGGAACTGTCGCGGGGGGCGTAACCGTGGCCAACGACTACAAGTACATCGGCAAGAACTACACCACGCCCGACCTCGTGGCCAAAGTCACGGGCAAGGCGAAGTATGCGGAGGACTACCGCGCCGAGGGCATGCTGTTTATCAAGCTGCTGCTCAGCCCCATGCCGCACGCGCGCGTGGTCAGCGTGGATGCGACCCGCGCACTGGCGCTGCCCGGCGTGAAGGGCATCCTGCGCGCCAGCGACTTCCCGCCGCCTCCGGCGCCGCCAGCCCCACCAGCCGGCCAGCCCGCCCCGCCGCCGCCGGCGCTGCCGCCTGAATTCGCGCTCACCGACGAGCCCGTCTACCAGGGCGAGCCGATTCTGGCAATTGCGGCCGTCGACGAAACGACGGCGGCCGAGGCGATCGAACTCATCAACGTGCAGTACGAGCCGCTGCCCTTCGTCGTGGACCCGCTCGACAGCCTGCGGCCCGGCAGTCCCAACGCCCGCACGCAGGGCAACGTCTACACCGGCGCGGGTCCCACTCTGAAGGTCGTCGACCTGAAGTGGAGCGCCGCCGACTTCACCGCCGCGGGCGACGGCAAGCTGCCGATGGGCGAGGCGCCGGATACGTTCGCGCTCGGCGACATCGAGGAAGGCTTCAAGAAGGCCGACCTCATCCTCGACGAGACGCTCTACACTCAGTCCACGGGTCACCAGCCGCTCGAGACGCGGACCGCGATGGCCTATTGGCAGAACGGCAAGCTGTTCCTGCACGGCTCCACGCAGAGCACGGCGCAAACGGCTCCGAACATCGCCCGCATGGTGGGCATCAAGGTCGACGAGGTCGTGCTCATCAGCGAGTACACCGGCGGCGGCTTCGGTAGCAAGATTCCCGGATCGGGCAGCATGGCGATTCCGGCGCTGATGGCCAAGAAGGTGAATGCGCCGTGCATGCTGCGCATCACGCGCGAGGAAGAGCACTACATCGGCCGCGCGCGTGCGGGCATGTACGGCCGCGCCAAGATCGGCTTCCGCAAGGACGGCCGCATCGTGGCGATGGACTTCTTCACGCTGCAGGACAACGGACCCTACAACCCGCAAGGCGACTATCGCTCGGCCGGGTCGATGGCATCGCTCAACTTCCAGCCTGAGACCTACCGGTGGCGCGG
>JANNEJ010000971.1:0-7430 GCA_031378585.1 Acidobacteriota bacterium
ATCGATGGACTCGCGTCCACCGGGGGAGTTGGAACCGGTCTGGCCGGTCATGCCCTCGCGCGTCCTTGCTTTGCCGACATTGCCCCCGCAGGGACCCTTCGCTCCGCCCGCGTTGTTCGTCGCGGGCCTCGTCACTACTACGGTCCCCTCGGATTCCCGCTGCGCCGCACCCGCTTTCGCCATTGGCTTATGCGAGTCGCGTTGCCCCGACCTGGGCCGCGCAGACGGGCCTCTCGTGTTCCGTTCGTCTCCGTGTCCGCGTGCTGCGCTCCTTACCCCGCCGAGCTCCCGTGCGCGTACGTCTCCGGACTGGAACGCACAGGACATCGTCTTCGCCGCGACATGACCGGCTCGACGCTCGGGTTGTAAATCTGACGAGGCTGCAAGCTTCACGTAATGTTGCGGCCCGCGGACTAGCTCACTCCGTAGAGGCTCTTGACACCCCGCTTGGGCCACGCGACTCTCATCACGCACCTGGGGTCTGCTACTCGGCGCTCCGGCGCTTACCGAGACGGGACTCGCACCCGCTGGAGACGAACAGCGTGAGGCGGACGATACCCGGTCCGCTTCGTCACGACGCACCATGCCGTGGATTCTACGCCGGTGCGCGGCCGCTGAAGAGGTGAAGAGGGGTCTGACCCCGACGGCACGAAGTGTGCGCTGATCTCGTGCCATGGGGGTCAGACCCCAGTTCGGACCCGGTTCGGACAGGCGGGCTGCTAGACTGCGCCCATGAGCCACGAATTCGCGTTCGAGATGGCGGCCTCGAGTGTGCGCTTCGGCGCGGACGTCACCCGAGAGGTGGGCATGGACCTGGCCGACCACGGCGTGCGCCGAGCGCTGGTCGTCACCGACTCCACGGTGGTGCGCCTGGCGCCCATGCGCATCGTGCTCGAGTCGCTCGAAGCCCAGGGCATCGTGGCCGCGGTGTACGACCGGGTGCGCGTGGAACCGACCGACGAGTCGTTTCCCGACGCAAACCAGTTTGCCACCGGACCCGAGGTCGACGGGTTTGTCGCGGTGGGCGGCGGCTCGGTCATCGACACGGCGAAGGCCGTGAATCTCTACACCACCTATCCGCCGGCTGATTTTCTGGACTACGTGAACGCGCCCATCGGCAAGGCCATACCCGTGCCAGGACCGCTCTTGCCGCTGTTTGCGATTCCCACTACCGCCGGCACCGGCAGCGAGACCACCGGCGTGAGCATCTTCGACCTCACCGCGCTGCACGCCAAGACCGGCATCGCGAGCCGGCGCCTGAAGCCCACGCTCGGCCTGCTCGATCCGGAGAACACGCGCACGATGCCGCGGGAAGTGGCGGCGGCCAGTGGACTCGACATTCTGAGCCACGCCGTCGAGTCGTTCACCGCGATCCCGTACTCGTCGCGGCCGCGGCCCGAGCGTCCGAACCTGCGCCCGGCCTACCAGGGGTCGAACCCGATCAGCGACATCTGGTCGCTGCAGGCGCTGCGCATCGTGGCCACCTCACTGGTCCGCGCCGTCGAAGACCCGGAGAACGACGAGGCGCGCGCGCAGATGATTCTGGCCGCGTCCTACGCGGGTGTGGGGTTTGGCAACGCCGGCGTCCATCTACCGCACGGCATGTCGTATCCCGTGTCGGGTCACGTGAAGGACTACCGCGCGCCGGGCTATTCCGCCGACCACGCGCTCGTGCCGCACGGGGTGTCGGTGATTCTCAACGCGCCGGCGGTGTTTCGCTTCACCGCGTCGGCCAGTCCGGCTCGGCATCTGCTGGCGGCCGAGGCGCTCGGCGCGAAGGTGACCGGCGTGCACGAGGCGGACGCCGGGAAGCTGCTGGCCGACCGGATCACGTGGTTCATGGAACGCCTGCGTGTGCCTAATGGCTTACGAGCGGTCGGCTACACGTCTTGCGACATCCCAGCCCTGGTCGAGGGCACGCTGCCGCAGCACCGCGTGACGAAGCTGTCGCCGAGGCCGGCGGGTCCAGACGAACTGGCCGCGCTCTTCGAGGACGCGATGGTGGCGTGGTAGGTCCAGGGGCACCTTCACGCGTGCGAGCCGCACGGCGTGGCGGATCCGGTACACTCGCCAGATGAACGCTCCGACAAGTGCACGACCGGGGCGCAACGAGCCCTGCCACTGCGGTTCCGGCCGCAAGTACAAGCAGTGTTGCCTGGCCACTGACGAAGCGCTCGCGGCCGCCGCGCGCAGGGTGCGCGCCGAAGTGGCAGCGGCCACCGTACTGCCGGCCGAAGGCGTCGAGGCCAGCGTGCCGCGCACGCCCAAGCATCAGACGCAGCAGCCGTGGCGCAACACCACATCGCGAGGCTTCGTGCCGCGCTCGACCACGCCGCGCAAAGCCGGCGGCAGCTAGCCGGCGGCGTCCTCGCCGAGCGCGCCCAGGTAGTCGAGCACCATCTGCCGGGCGCCGGGCCGGGTGTAGACGTCGCGACGACGCGACGCGATCACGCCGGCAATCACGTCCGCTACTTCGTCAGCGCTCTGCGAGTTGGGCAGAGTGCGCGAATCGGGACCGCCGTGCACGGCGTTCACCCCGAACTCGGTGCGCACGACGCCTGGCGACACGAGCGACACCTGGATGCCAGGGTGGGTCGCGGCCACTTCGTCGCGCACGTTGGCCGTGAGCGCGTTCAGAAAGTGCTTGGCGCCGTTGTACGCCGACCGAAAGGTCGCCATCGGCATGCGGCCGAGCACCGACGACACGTTGATGATGTGGCCGGCGCCGCGCGACTTGAAGTGCGGCAGCACGGCCTGCATGCCGTAGAGCGCCGACTTGACGTTCACGAGCATCATCTCGTCGACGTCCTCGTCGGTCAGCTCGGTGGGCGGCCGCGAGATCCCGCGACCCACGTTGTTGATCCACACGTCGATGTGGCCGAACCGGGCCACGGCTTCGGCCACCGCCCGGTCGGCGTCGGCCCGGCGCGTCATGTCGGCCACAATCGCCTGCGCGTTGGGCCCGCACCGCTCACATACGGCCTGCAACAGGTCGCTGCGCCGCGCGACGAGAGCCACCGACGTGCCGCCGTGGGCCAGCTGCAGAGCCAGTGCCTCGCCAATCCCACTGCTCGCGCCCGTGATCACCACCACTGGTTCCGCCATACCGTCTTCGCTCCAGTCCAACCCTACCGTGACGAGCATCTGGTGCCGGCCCGTCGTCGCCAGCCTATCAGACGGCAGCCAGCGCAACCCTTTCAAGGGCCACGCCGTCTATGACCTGCGAGGTGCTCCTGATGCTCGTCCGCCAACTCGCCGCCGCCGCCCTTCTCGTTGCCGTTGCCGCGGCTCCCGCCTTGGCCCAAAAGGTCGAGGAACGGGTGGACCGCACGATTCCCTTCCAGCCGGGCGGCACGCTGCGCCTGAAGACCTTCTCGGGCAAGGTCGAGATTCGCGGCACCCAGGGCAACGAGGTAGTGATTCACGCCGTGCGGCGCGCCGAAGCCGACAAGCTGCGCGAGATCCGCTTCGACATCCAGACCGAAGGCTCCACCATCACCATCGACGCCAACGACCACGACAACCGCCGCGACAACGACAACGTGGTCGAGGCCAATATCGAGATCCAGGTGCCGATGCAGACACGTCTCGAAGTGAAGTCGTTCAGCGCGCCGGTCACGGTGCGCCAGGTGGAAGGCCGGGCCGATCTCGATACGTTCAGCGGGAACGTCGTAGTCGAGGCCGCCACGTGGCCCGACGGACAGGAGCTGGACGTGAACACCTTCAGCGGCGACATCGCGCTGCGCATCCCGGGCGGAGCCCGCGGCGAGCTGTCGTTCAACACGTTCAGCGGCGACCTGACGAGCGACGTGCCGCTCACGCTGTCACACGCGAAGGGCCGCCGCAACGTGCAGGGCGCACTGAACGGCGGCGGCAGCGGCCGCATGCGCCTGAAGACGTTTTCGGGCGACGCCGCCGTGCGGCAGTAGTCGCGCGCGTGCCGCTCCCTGGGGCCAGCGCCTATGTGACGTGGGCGCGCGATCGCTCGGCCAGGGCCACGAGCGCCTGCAGCGTGCGATTCACCGGCGTGGGCACGCCCAGCGCCAGCCCGCGCCGCACGACGAAGCCGTTGAGGTCGCCGATCTCGGTGGGCCGTCCGAGTTGCAGGTCCTGCGCGGTCGACGATAGCGCCTCGGGCATCACCTCGGCGATGCGGCGCACCGCGTCCGCCAGCGCCTCGACGGTGACCGGCACGCCGTCGGCCTGCGCCACGGCGGCGTTCTCGTCGGTGACCATGCGCATCACGTCGCGCGTGCCCTCGTCGGCCACGAGGTGCCGGTAGCGCACTTGCGCCAGGGCCGACAGGGCGTTGTAGGCGCAGTTGGCCGTGAGCTTGGTCCAGAGGTCCACGCGGATGTCGTCGGACACGCGGCTCGGCACACCCGCCGCGATCAGCCGATCGACGACGGTGTCAAACGTCGCAGCGGCGGCGGCACCTGCTGATGCGGTGCCCGCGGGCGCAAGCAGTGGGCGGCCGAGCACGAGCGACCCGCCGCCGTTGTGGCGCAGGCGGCCCGCGCCGGTCATCTCGACCGACACGTAGACGGCGGCGGGCACCACCGGATTCAGCACGCGCGCGCTGATCCGCCAGGCGTTGTCCACGCCGTTTTGCAGGCTCACGAGCAGGGCCGTGGGCGACACGACGTGCGCCAGCGCGTCGGCCACCGCTTCGGTCCCGACCGACTTCACGCACACGAGCACCACGTCGGCATCGCGCAGGGCGCTCAGGTCAGTGGACGCCGCCATCGGCACGCGCGTGACCTGGCCGGCACTGGTCAACTCGAGGCCGGCGGCGGTCACGGCGTCGGCATGCGCCACGCGGCCCACGAGCGTGACCCGCACGCCGGCGCGGGCCAGCATCGCGCCAAAGAAGCAACCCACGGCCCCTGCACCCATCACCCCCACGTGCAGGACCGATCGTTGGTTCGCGCTCATCGCACCAGCCTACCTTGCTACCGCGGTGAACGCCGCCGCCAGCCGCGTAAGGCCCTGGTCGATCCTCTCCCCGGCGATGCCGCCGTAGCCGAGCACGAGTCCCGCACGGCTGGGCACACTCATCGCGAAGTCGGCCAGGCTGCGCACCGCCACGCCGCGTGCTCCGGCCCGCGCCACCACGTGCGCGATGTCCACGGCGGCGTCAGGATTGACCGTGGCGGCCAGACGCATGCCCGCGGCCGACGGCACCACGTGCAGCCACGGCGCCAGCAGGCGCTCGAGGCCGGCGACGATGCGATCGTAGCGGCCCGCGTATTCGCGCGTCACCGTGCGGATGTGGCGTGCCAGCAGGCCCTCGTCGATGAAGCGCGCCAGCACGGCCTGCGTGGCCAGCTCGCCGTGCCAGTCGGTGAGCTGCTTGGCGGCGTGCAGCGCCGGCTGCAGCGAGATCGGCGCCACCAGGAAGCCGACGCGCAGCGTGGGCAGGAGCACCTTCGAGAACGAGCCCACGTAGATCACGCGGCCCGCGCGATCGAGGCTCTGCAACGGATCGAGCGGACGGCCGCCGAAGCGGAACTCGGTGTCGTCGTCGTCTTCGAGAATCACGGCGCCGCGTCGCTCGGCCCAGGCCAGCAACGCCGTGCGGCGGCGCAGCGACATGGTGGTGCCCAGGGGAAACTGATGCGACGGCGTCACGTAGACCAGCCGCGCGCTGCGCGGAGTCGCGTCCACGACCAGCCCCTCGTCGTCCACCGGCACACCCACCACCCGCGGCTCAGCCGGATGTGTACGTCCATGGATATCCACTGTGAATTGGCCCAGCCACAATTATCCATATTGGCTCTTCTACAGGTCCATTGATGCGGCTAGAGTGCCCATGGAAGAGGAGAACGACGCGATGACCACCCGCTTCGATCCTGCGCAGGTCGCTCCAGGCATCTACGGCGCAATGATGGGGCTCGGGCGCTACCTGCACGCCTGCGGTCTGGAGCCGGGGCTGGTGCACCTCATCAAGCTGCGCGGCTCGCAACTGAACGGCTGCGCGTATTGCCTGGATATGCACTGGAAGGACCTGCGTGCGCTCGGCGAGACCGAGCAGCGCCTCTACTCGCTCGACGCGTGGCGCGAGTGCCAGTACTACACCCCGCGCGAGCGGGCCGCGCTGGCCTGGACCGAGGCGGTCACGAACGTGGCCGACGGTCATGTGGGCGACGCCGTCTACGACCAGGTGCGTGAACACTTCGACGCGAAGGCGCTGGCCGACCTGACGTTGGCCGTCGCCACGATCAACGCGTGGAATCGGCTGGCGATTGCCGCGCGCACCACCCCGGGCACGTATCAATCGACCCACGCAGGAGTCAGTTCATGACCACATCCCGTGTTGTTCTTGGAACCGCCACGCTCGCAGTTTCCCTGGTCGTTGGGAGCTCGCCGCTCCATGGGCAGTCGACGCCAGCCACTGCGGCACCGGCTGCGACGCCGGCCGCGCAACCGGCGCCGGCGCCAGTACCGGCCACGTTGAAGGTGCCCCCTGGATTCGCCGTGTCGGTGTTCGCGTCGGGACTGCAGGGCTCGCGGTTGATGGCCGTGAGTCCGGAAGGCGTGGTGGTGGTGGCCAAACGCGCCGAGGTGGTGGCCCTGCCCGATGCCAACCGCGACGGCGTGGCCGAACCCACGGTGCTGTTGCGCGGCATGACCTACGCACACAGCGTGGCGTTCAACGGCGGCTATCTCTACATCGGCACGACGCCGGCAGTGGTGCGAGTGAAGTGGACGAATGGCACGGTCGCGGGCCCGTTGGAAACTTACGTGGAGCTGCCGTCGTCTGCGCCGGCGATGCACACGTCGCGCTCGATTGCCTTCGGGCCCGACTGCCGGCTGTATGTGGGCATCGGCTCGTCGTGCAACGTGTGCGTCGAGGGCGATCCGCGACGCACGACCATCCAGGTGTTCGACGGCCCAGGCAGCAAGGGCCGCGCGTATGCGTCGGGGCTGCACAACGCCGTGGGCTTCGACTGGGATCCCGCCACCAAGCGGATGTGGGCGGCCGATACCGGCCAGGAACAGCTCGGCGACGACTACCCGCCCGACGAGATCAACCTGATCGAAGACGGTAAGCATTACGGCTTCCCATACTTCCATGGCACGAATACGGCGAGCACCGTGCCCGAGCTGAAGGACGCGCCGCGCACCCTCGCCGTTGGCGATGTCGTGGCGCCCGCCTTCCAGCTGCCCGCCCATGCCTCACCACTCGGCCTGACGTTCTATCGCGGCACGCAGTTCCCGGCGGCGTATCGCGATTCAATCTACATCGCGATCCACGGCTCGTCGGCGCGGTCGTCGAAGATCGGCTACTCGGTGGTGCGCGTGGTGATGAAAGACGGCCGGCCCGTGGCCAGCGAGGATTTCGTCACCGGCTGGCTGAACGACGGCGTGGTGTCGGGCCGGTACGGGGTGCTGTCGTTCTGCGGCGGACCGTTTCGCGCACGCTCGAC
>JANNEJ010000007.1:0-1583 GCA_031378585.1 Acidobacteriota bacterium
TGTAGCGGCGGTCGTCTCGGTCGCAGGCGCGTCGGGCACTGGTGGAGCGCTGGTGCTCGAACAGCAGCAGCATCTGCTCGAGGCGCTGAAAGTCGCCGCGGACGAGAAGAAGATGAAGGCCGACCTGCAGATTCGAATCAACGACGCGGCCACCGGCAAGGGCACCTGGGACGGCGTGCCCGACCAGTTGCGCACCCAAGCCGACACGCCCTGGTTTGCAAGCTACCTGGCCTTCGAACCCGCCAGGATCATGAAGGACGTGCGTCAGCCGATGCTCATCGTGCAAGGCGAACTCGACCGGCAGGTGTCAGCGCATCACGCCGACGCGCTGGCCGAACTGGCTCGCGGGCGCAAACGTCAGGCACTGGTCGAGGTGGTCAAGGTCGCCGGCGTGAATCACCTGCTGGTACCGGCCACAACTGGTGAGGTCAGCGAGTACGGCTCGCTTGCCGGCGCGGTGGTGAGCCGCCAGGCCACGACTGCCGTGGCCGAATGGCTCGCAAAGGCGATGGCCGCCGGCCCCAGGTAGCGCGCGCGACCCATGAAGCGTCTCGGGGCAGAGGATGTGAAGCGGGCGGTGAATGCCGCCGGACGCGCCCTCAGCGCAGTACTCGACACCCGACACAAACCGATTACTCCCGACATGCTCAACTCGGCGGGCAGCGTGAGCGCCGAGTGGTACATCGAGACGCTGTGGCACTACCTGGCCAAGCGCAACTTGCTGGCGGGCGTGCGCAGCTTCGATGTGGAGTTCGCGCAGCCCGCGCGCCCGTCGGACCAGCAATTGCACTTCGCTTTGCCTCATCCCGACGCCAACGACCTCGTGATGGATTTTCACGTGATGCGCGCCTCCGAGGGCCGCACGAAGTTCCGGGCGGTGCCGGTCGCCCACATCACGATCCACCGCGGCACGCACCGGCGACGCCACGGCGTCGCACCTGATCCGCCGTGCCATCCTTACGGGATCGAGATTCGCCGCCGCAACCTGAACATGCTTCGCGAGGTGTCGTGGTACACGCTCGTGTCGGTCGTCATGGACGTAGCCCGCCGGGGCGCGCAGTTTGCCGACCCGCGCGTCGACACGACCGACCGCCACTTGTTGTACATCGTGCCCAGGTTCTCGTTCACGCCTGTCGGGGTGGCCGCGGCACAGGACAACCTGTTTGTCTATCCCGAGTTCGTGCTCGAACAGCCGTGGGCTGCGGGCAAGACGTCGGCCTCGGCTCGCGTCACCTACTGGGCGGTCGCCAATGAGGCGCCGTGGCCCATTGCCGAAAGCGTGGTCACCGTCGTGCGCACGAGCCTGATTGACGGCGTGCGCAGGCCGGTGGACGAGACCGGCGCCGTCAAGCGCGGCCGCTGACCGCGGGCGCCCCTACACGAACGAGGGCCGGCGCTACTTGGGTCTGGCCCCGGTGGCGTGTGAACGGCACGCTACGAGCGTTGCCACAAGTCGTCGACAGCGTCACGCAGTCGCACCGCGGCGTCGGCGTAGCTTTCGCCGTCCTTCACGGTAAACGGGGCGCCAACCCGAATGCGCACCCGATGCCCGCTCCACGGCCACACGAGGCGCCAGTTCATGC
>JANNEJ010000010.1:0-1501 GCA_031378585.1 Acidobacteriota bacterium
GAGCGCCTGCGTGACCGCCCTCTGCTGGCCACCCAGGGGCCACCGCCAGACGCCACCGTGCTCGATGCCGGCGTCGATGCCTGGGCAGATTCCTTCGACCAGCAGCGCGGCGGGTTCGGCGACTCGCCGAAGTTCCCGCGACCGAGCGAGTTGCTGTTCCTGCTGCGCGAATACGCGCGCACGGGGCAAGCCAATCCACGCGTGATGGTGCTCGGCACGCTCAGGGCCATGGCCCTGGGCGGGATGCGCGACCACGTCGGCGGGGGCTTTCACCGGTACTCGGTCGACGGCGGGTGGCGCGTGCCGCACTTCGAGAAGATGCTCTACGACCAGGCGCAGCTCGTGCTGGCGTATCTGGAGTCGGCACAGATGAGCGGCGACGCGTTCTTTGCGCAGGTGGCCGAAGACACTCTGCGCTACGTGCAGCGTGAGTTGATGTCGCCAGACGGGGCCTTCTACTCGGCAGAAGACGCCGACTCGGTGCCGCCACGCCAGGCGGGGCAGCCCGGGGTGCACGCCATGGAAGGCGCGTTCTACATCTGGTCGCGCGACGAGATCGTGCAGGCGTTGGGTCCCGACAGCCGCGTGTGGGAGATGCGCTTCGGCGTGAAGCCCGGCGGCAATGCGCCGGCCGATCCGCAGGAGGAGTTCGGCACGAACAATCTCTTCTACACCGCCAAGACGATTGCGGCGATTTCGAGCGAGAGCGGCCTTACCCCAGCCGACGTGGGCATGGGGCTGGCGCGCGGTCGGCAGCGCCTCTTCGCGGCGCGCGAGAAGCGTCCGCGCCCCCTGCTCGATGACAAGGTGCTCACCGCCTGGAACGGCTTGATGATCGCGGCCTGTGCGCGGGCCGGGCGCGTGCTGGCGCCAGGCGATGCGCTGGGCGAGGGGGTGGGCGGCACTGGTGCGCATCACCTGCAGGTGGCGCAGCGGTGCGCAGCGTTCGTGCGTGACCGTCTGTGGAATGCCGGCACCGGACGTCTGTGTCGGCGCTTCGCGGACGGGACAGCCGGCATCGACGCCTTCGCTGAGGACTATGCGTACATGGCCTGGGGGCTGATCGAGCTCTTTCAGGCCGACGGCGATGCACAGTGGCTTTCGTGGGCGATACGGCTGCACGAGTCGCTCGACGCGCTCTTTGGCGTGTCGGCTGACCAGGGCTGGCATGCCACAACGGGAGAGGACCCGACCGTGCTCCTGCGGCAGCTGGAGGAGTACGACGGCGCGGAGCCGTCTGCGTCGTCGGTGGCCGTGATGAACCTGCTGGCGCTGGCGCGGCTGACCGGCCGCGCGCAGTACCAGGCCCAGGCGCAGCGCGTGCTGGCGGCGTGGGGACCGCGGTTGAGCGCACACCCTCAGGTGGCGCCGCTGATGCTCGCGGCGTTATCGGTGTCGCTGCAGCCTCCGATCGAGATTGCGATCGTGGAGGGCGACGACAGTGTGTCGCCGGCGCGATTGCGCCACGCGGTGGCAGCGCGCTACTTGCCCTCGGCCGTGG
>JANNEJ010000015.1:0-1769 GCA_031378585.1 Acidobacteriota bacterium
AGGTGCTGGTTCAGCACGTCTTCAACCGTGAAGGAACCGAAGCCCTCGCCAGGATCGCACTCACTGCACGTGCCCCACACGACCGCCTTCGCCTGGTTCAGCACGCCCGCGAGTTTCAACTGCTGGAACATCCGGTCCACGCTGTAGGGCGCCTCGCCCACGTCCTCCAGGAACAGCACGGCGTCGCGGAAGTCGGGCAGGTAGCCCGAGCCGATGATGGTCGTGAGCACGGTGAGGTTGCCGCCGAGCAGACGTCCACGCGCCGTGCCCGGTGTGATCGTGGCGGTGCGATGTTCGCGCTGCACCAGGGTCTCGCCCGCGTCGAACGTCTTGTCGTTTGCGAAGGTCACGGCCTCGGCGCCGAAGACGACGCGCCTCAGCCAGCCCACATTGAACGCGTTCCATTCCGAGATGCCCACCGGACCGTGGAACGTCACGAGGCCCGTGCGGCTGTGAACGGCGTGGTGCAACGCGGTGATGTCGCTGTAGCCGAGCAGCACCTTCGGGTTCGCGCGGACCACGTCGTAGTTGAGCAGCGGCAGGATGCGGGCGCAGCCCCAGCCGCCGCGGATGCACACGATGCCCCGCACTGCGGGGTCGGCGAACATGGCGTTCACGTCGGCGGCGCGACGGGCGTCGGTGCCCGCGAAGTAGCCATCACGGTCGAGCACGTGCGCGCCGACCTTCACCTTCAGGCCCATCGCCTCGAAGCTCTCGCGCACGATGTCGATGTCGATCGTGCTCCACGTGGCGCCCGCAGGGTTGACCAGGCCCACCGTGTCGCCGGCCCTGAGTCGCGCGGGCCTCACGAGTGGGCGCGACGCCGCGCTTTGTGCCTGCGCGCGGGCGGGTCCGCCGTGCGCCGTGGCAAGTCCCGCCACGCTCGCGGCGGCGCCCGAAAGGAAACGACGTCTGGTCGGCATGGCGTCAGTGTAGCAAGCGCATATGCCATCTCCACATGCGTTGAATCTTTCTCATTCGCATCCTAGACTGCTGCTCATCATGGACAACCGAACACGTCCTCGTCGCGCGCCAGGCGCATCCCCGCTCGTCCCCTCCGCACGGCCCCTCTGCCAGAACCTCCTCCAGCAGGGCTGCTTCCAGCAGACCTACCCCCAGCAGTACCAGCCGTCGCACCAGCAGTAGCTCCAAACCCTCGCATCCCCGCACGTTCGTGACCTCGGCCGGCGTCTGACGCTGCGCCAGAGGTGTCTTTCGTTCTCGCCGTGGAGGCGTCCAGTGAAGTCGACGTGTGTGCTCGTCGTGTGGCTATCGGTGTCGCTGTCGGCAGTGGCCGCCGCCCAGGGAATCAGTGCCGTGCGCCCCGTTGATCTGCCGGCGGCCGAGGCGCTCGCGTACGGACAGCGCGGGTCGCAGACGCTGTGCGACCTCGTCGCCGACGTCGACGCGTCGGGCGTGATTGTGCACGTGGTCACGGGCGACGCGATGCTGTTTGGCACGAGCGGCGCCACCAGGCTCGCCGCGGTCGCCGGCAAGTGGCGGTATCTGCGGGTGATGGTCGGCACCCACCTGTCACTCGACGAACGCGCGTCGATGCTGGCGCACGAACTGCAGCACGTGCTGGAGATTGCGCGGTCGGAGGCGGCGACTCAGCACGCCGTGCGCGAACTCTACGACGCGATCGGGCGACCGGTGACGGGAGGACGCGATGCTTTCGAGACGGCCGAGGCGATCGACACCGGCCAGCGGGTCTGGCGCGAACTGCGGTCGGCGGGGCGCGAGGCACGGCGTTCTGCCAGGCTCACGAC
>JANNEJ010000030.1:0-3727 GCA_031378585.1 Acidobacteriota bacterium
GTCGATGCGCACCGAGGCCAGCTTGCCAAAGCCCGTGTTCACGCCGTAAACAGGGGCTCCGGCAGCCACGACGCGGTCAATAGCGCGAGCGGCCGCCTCAACCCGCGGGCGACAGGCAGGGTCGAGCACGGGACCAGCCCCGAAATAGACCCTCCGCCAGCTGGCAAGAGTGACCGCTCCGGCCTGCAGCGTCTCGGCGAGGTGTTCCACCCTTCGGATCCTACGCTATGCTTGAAGCCCCGATGCTACCAGCCATCACCTCGCTCCTCGCCCTGCAGGATTTGGAAACCCGGGCCGAGGACGCGCGGCGTCGTCTGGCCGATGCCCCGGTCAGGATCGATGCGCTCGACGTGAAGTTGGCCGACGCCACCCAGGCGCTCGACACGGCCAAGGCCGCGCTTGTCGTGTCGCGGGCGGCCAAACAGGAACTCGAAAAAGAAGCGTCGGTGGCGCAGCAGCGTGTCTCGAAATACAAAGAGCAGCTGATG
Organism: Acidobacteriota bacterium; assembly: GCA_031378585.1. GTDB lineage: Bacteria > Acidobacteriota > Vicinamibacteria > Vicinamibacterales > UBA2999 > CADEFD01. The sequence continues at coordinate 489 of JANNEJ010000030.1, forward strand.
CAAGCCAAGGACAACAAGCAGTTCCACGCGCTGCAGCACGAGATCACCACATTTTCGGCCGAAGTGGAGCGCATCGAGGGCATCGAACTCGAACGGATGCTCGAGATCGACGAGCGTGCCGCCGTGGTGAAGGCCGCCGAAGCGACACTGGCCGCCGACAAGAAAAGCGTGGCGGCAGAGAAGGCCGCCATCACGGCCGATACCGCCGCCGTGAAAGACGCCCTGGCGGCGCTGCTGGCTGACCGAGCCGAGCTCGTGAAGACCATCGAGCCGCGTCTGCTCGCCACCTTCGAACAGGTGGCCAAGGGCCGCAAGGGCATCGGCATCGCGCGCGTCATCGACGGCCTGTGCTCGGCGTGCCGCGTGCGTGTGCGGCCGCATCTCTACAATCAGATCCGCGCAAGCGATCAGATTCTGCAGTGCGAGAGCTGCGTGCGCATCCTGTACTGGGTGCCCGAGCCCAAGGCGCCCGAGGGTGAAACGCCCGCCGCGCCTGACGCATCGGCCGCGCCGTCCGGAACGTAGCGCGGCGCAACGGCCACGCGCGACGCGGTCGCGGCCGGCGTCGAAACCGGCATCGAGACCGGCGTCACGGCCTCATGGCAGGCGAAGGGAGGCGCGCCTGTCAGACGGCGCCGCGATGATGGCCGCCATCCGGCCCGCGCGGTCGCCGTCGACGCGAAATGACTCGAGCACGTCTACGTGCGCCTTGGTGCACAGACCACACACGTGCACGTGCGCACGTGCCACGCCGGCGCGGACCAGCAGGTCGGCGTTGGCCTGCCAGAGGTCGAGGCGCAGGCGTCCAGTCTGGTCGCGTGCGAACCATTCGGCCAGGTCAACCGACGTATGGCCCGCCGCGGTGAACGCAGCCAGCAGTTCCTCGCCCACTTCGTAACAGCACGCCCCGATGCTCGGGCCCACGGCGGCCACAAGCGTGTGCGACCGCACGCCGAACTCACGGGTCATGGCCGCCACCGCGGCGCCAACGGCATTGGCGGCCGTGCCCCGCCAGCCGGCATGCACCGCGGCCACGGCGCCGGTGCGCGGGTCAGCAATCAGCACGGGCACACAGTCGGCCGCCACGACGGCCACGGCCATGCCCGGCAGGTTGGTGATGACGGCATCGGCCGGTGGCGCCGGCGCGTCCGCGTCGCCCGCGCGCACGACGCGCACCCCGGCGCCGTGCACCTGGCGCACGCGTGCCACCTGCGACCCCTGACAACCGACCGAAGCGGCGGCGCTGGCCCAGACAGCGGGCGCGGCATCGCCGGGGCGCAACCCCAGTTGCCTCGACGTAAACCCGTGGTGCGCCACCGCGTCGAGCGGGGTGCAGCGCAGCATCGGTCCCCAGGGCTCGTCCGTCCACCTGAATCCGGGCGCTGGCGCCGGCAGCGTCAACGCACGGGCTCCAGGGTGCCGAGCCCGGCGACAACCGCAGTTGACGTCTTCACCAGAGCGACGGCTTGGCGATGAGCCGCCCTGGCTGATAACCCATGGAAATCCAGGGTTTCCCGGAACTGGCACGGGCGTTGAAGTGAGAGACGGCAGCCGCGCAATTCGACTTCACGCGGCGGGAGCACACGTATGCTGGTCAAGATCACTCCAAACGACAAAGGCAGCCCGGTCGGCAAGCTGGCCGACGCCGAACTCCACTTCATCGAAGGGCCGCTGGCGGGCCTGAAGCTCTTGGGATTTGCCGTGTGGGAACGGCGCACAGGGTCAGGACGAAACGTCACGTTCCCCTCGCGGCAGTACTCGGTCAACGGCGAGCGCCGTAGCTTCGCCCTGTTGCGCACGCTCACCGACGTGAAAGCGCAAGACCACGTGCGCGACCTGGTGCTGAGTGCCTACGCCACGTTCGAGGCCGAGGCCGTCGACGACCACGAGCCGGTGGCCGAAGAAACCGCGGCCAGTCCCTACTAGCGGCGCGATCACGTCAACATCGGCAGCAGGCGCGCGTTCTCCTGCTGCCGCTTCGGCGGCAGCGTCCATTCCTCGCGCAGGCCCTTGGCAAACTCGTTGCGGAAGAAGTTTTCCTTCATGCCGCCGTCGATGATGTCCCAGGCCAGCATCTTGTCGCGCGACCGGTCGCGGTAGATGTAGAAGTCGGCGTCCACACCCGATTCCTGCACGGCCTGCCGCCACTGGCCGCCGTTTCGTTCGGCAGCCTCGATGGCAGGCGCCACGCGGCGGTCGCCGAGCGACATAAGCGCCTGATAGTACGAGTGCCGCTCGCTCTTGATCGAGAAATACACGTGGTCGATGTTGTCGACCAGGGCGTGCAGGCGCTTCATCTTGCGCTCGATCGCTTTCGTGTCGGTCATGGGCAGCCACTGGTAGGCGGTGCCGGGCTTGGGCACGAGCGGATTGACGCTGCCGATGATCCGGCCCACCTTCCCGCGGCCTTTGGCGTGCTTCATCATGATGTCGCGCAGCTGCACCGTCTGGTCGCGCATCGCGGCGAGATCCTCGTCGGTCTCTGTTGGCAGGCCGATCATGTAGTACAGCTTCAGGTTTTCGATGCCGCTCGAGAAGATGAGTTCGGCCTTCTCGAGAATCTCTTCGTTGGTGACCGTCTTGTTGATCACTCGGCGCAGCCGGTCGGACCCGGTTTCAGGCGCGATCGTGAGCGTGCGCTCGCCGCTCTCGCGCAGCAGGCGCACGATGGTCGGCGTGAGGTCGTCGAGGCGGAGCGAGGCCGGGCTGATCGAATAGCCCATTTCCGACAACTTCGTCAGGATCAGCTCGATGTCGGGATGATCGCAGAGCGCAATCGACACGAGGCCCACGCGGTTGGCATGAGCCCGGGCGGCCTGCGCCAGTTCCAGGATGCGCGCGGTGGGGAACGCCCGCACGGGCAGATAGTTGTAACCCGCCCAGCAGAACCGGCACAGGTTCGCGCAGCCGCGCACGACCTCGATGAGGAAGCGTGAGCCGAACTCGGTATCGGGCGTGAAGATCGACGTGCAGGGTGGATCCACCGCTTCGGTCGTCTTGAGCGCGGCCTTCTTCACGACGGCCGGCGCTCCAGTGCCCTCGCGCGGCACATACTGGTCGATGGTGCCGTCGGGGCCATAGTGCACGTCGTAGAACGACGGAATGTAGAAGCCGCGCCGCTGCGCGAGCTGCTTCAGCAGATCGCCTCGCGACGTGGCGCTCGCCACGGCTTCGAGCAGCGACGGCACCAGCACTTCGCCTTCACCAGCGGCAATCACGTCGGCAAAGAGCGCCAGCGG
>JANNEJ010000043.1:0-3857 GCA_031378585.1 Acidobacteriota bacterium
CGCGCCGCGGGCGCGTCCACCGGCAACTGGATCACGGTGCTCGAAAAGGTCGCGAAGGCCCACTCGAACGACGCCATCTTCATCGCCGGGCACGCCAAGGACAACACCGTCCAGTGTGTGAAGGCCGACGTCATGCGCTTCCGCGACTACCTGTCGCTCTGCATGGACACGGCCCGCAAGGCGATGGCTGCGGGTCAGTCGAAGGAAGAACTACAGAAGATGACGATACTCGCGGGCTTCGAGGACAACGCGTCGCCAAACGCACGGCTCACGCTCGGATTCGTGCTCGGGCTCTGTTACGACGAGCTCATGGAGAAGAAGTAACAATGCGCCCGCACCTGTCGTTGACGATGCTCGTGCTCGTGGCCCTGGCTGGCGCGTTGGCCGCGCAAGCGCCGCCCGCCGTCACTCCGGCGATGACGGAGACGTCCGCCGGCGCCGGTCCGCTCGACCGGCTCGCATTCCGGCAGATCGGGCCGGGGTCGCCGTCGGGGCGTATCGACGACTTCGCCGTGCTCGAGAGCGATCCGTCTACGTTTTACGTGGCGGCGGCCACCGGAGGCATCCACAAGACGTCCAATAACGGCGTCACGTTCACCCCGGTCTTCGACCACGAGAGCACGTCGTCGGTGGGCGACATCGCGATTGCGCCGACCGACGCCAACCTCATTTGGGCCGGTACCGGCGAGAACAACAATCGCCAGTCGTCGTCGTGGGGCGACGGCATCTTCAAGAGCACCGACGGCGGACGCTCGTGGAAGAACATGGGCCTGCGCACGTCGAAACAGATCGCGCGCGTCGTCGTCGATCCGTTGGACTTCGACGTGGTGCACGTGGCGGCGCTCGGCGATTTGTGGGGTGCGGGTGGGGAGCGCGGCGTGTACAAGACGGCCGACGGCGGGCAGACGTGGAAGCGCACGCTGCACGTCGACGACGACACCGGTGCCACCGAACTCGTCATGGATCCGTCCAACAACAAGGTGCTCTACGCCGCCACCTACCAGCGGCGGCGCGCGCAGTGGGGCATGAACGGCGGTGGCCCTGGCAGCGGCCTCTGGAAGTCGATGGACGCCGGCGAGACCTGGATCAGGATCGAGAACGGCATCCCGGCTGGCCCCAAGGGACGCATCGGCATGGACGTCTATCGTGCCAATTCCAATGTGCTCTACGCGCGCATCGAGCATCCGACCGAAGGCGGCGTCTATCGCACCGACGACGCCGGCGCGACCTGGCGCAAGATGAGCGACGTCAACCCGCGGCCGATGTACTTCAGCCAGATTCGCATCGATCCGCGCACCGACTCTCGCATCTACGTGCTAGGCGTGCAGTTGCACGTGTCCGACGACGCCGGCAAGACCTTTCACGCCGCCGGGGCAGAGCGCATCCACGTGGACTTCCACGCGATGTGGATCAATCCCGCCAATCCCCGGCACATTCTGCTCGGCGGCGACGGCGGGGTGAGCATGTCGCACGATCGTGCCGCGCACTGGGTCTATTTCCCGAACCTGGTGCTGGCGCAGGCTTATCACGTGGCCTTCGACATGCGGACGCCCTTCTATCACGTGTGCGCGGGCCTGCAGGACAACAACACCTGGTGCGGCCCCAGTGCCGTGCGCACCAATTCGGGCATCGCCAACGACGACTGGTATGTCGTAAACGGTGGCGACGGCTTCCAGCCACTGATGGATCCAACCGACCCGAACATCATCTACGCCGAATCGCAGGATGGCCGGATGAACCGGGTGAGCCGCACGACCAACGAGCGCACGGCCGTGCGTCCCGAGCCGCTCGAGGCCAAAGAGGGCGAGCCCTCGCAGTTCCGCTACAACTGGGACACCGCGATGCAGCTCTCGCCGCACGACCCGTCCACGATCTACATCGGCGCGCAGATGCTGATGAAGTCAAGCGACAAAGGCCGGTCGTACGCACCCGTCAGTCCCGACCTGTCGACCAACACCAGACGCGACACGCTTGCGATCATGGCGGTCGACGACAAGGGCACGACTATCGCCAAGCACGACGGCGTCACCGCCTGGGGCACGATCGTCACGCTCGAGGAATCGGCACGCAGGGCCGGCATCATCTGGACCGGCACCGACGACGGCGTGGTGAGCGTGACCCGCGACGGCGGGGGCAAGTGGGTCAACGTCACCGACAAGTTCGCCGGGGTGCCCAAGTGGACCTATGTGTCGGACGTCGTGCCCTCACAGCATGCCGACGGCACCGCCTACATCACCTTCGATGGCCATCGCGGCGCCGACTACACCACCTACGTGTTCACCACGACCGACTTCGGCGCCTCGGCGCGGTCGATCGTGGGCAACCTGCCGAAATCGGAAGTGGCGCGCACCATTCTCGAGGATCCCAGGAACGCGGACCTGCTGTACCTCGGCACCGAGACCGGCCTGTGGGTGTCGTGGAACCGCGGCGGGCAGTGGACGCGGGTGAAAGCCAACCTGCCCACCACGCCCATCTACGAGATGAAGATTCACCCACGGGACAACGACCTGATTCTGGCCACGCACGCGCGCGGCGTCTGGATTCTCGACGACGTCGGTATCGTCCAGCAGTGGGCGACAGGCGAGACGGCCGACACCTTCGCGTTCGATCCCGAGCCGGCGGTGGTCTTCAATCAGGCCAACGACAAGATGAAGGGCTTCGAGGGCGACATGCAGTTTCTCGGCCTCAATCCGGCGCCCGGCGCCACGCTGGCCTACCGCTTGAAGGCCGACGTCAAGGACGTGAGCTGGGTGATTCGCGACGGCAACACCCAGGTGCGCGAGTTGTCGGGTGACGCCGTCCGCGGGCGCAACACGGCCGGTCTCAACGTGGTGAAGTGGGACCTGCGCGTGCAGCCGCTGATGCCGTTGCCGCCCGCTCCGGGCACGCTGGCTGGCGGTGCTGGTGGTGGCGGCGGATTTGGCGGCGGTGGCAACAACGGGCCATTCGTGCTGCCGGGCACCTACCGCGCGACGCTCAGAGTCGACGGCAAGGACGCGCAGACGGTAAGCGTCACGGTGAAGGGAGACCCCGACATCACCATCTCTGACGCGGATCGGCGCACATGGTTCGATGCCGCCAAGGGCCTGCACGACCTGCAGGCGCAGGCCAACGGCGCGGCCGGGATCGTGCAGAACGCCAGCGCCCAGATGACCCTGCTCAGGCAGCAAACGCGAGATGCCGCGATTCCGCCGGACGTGAAGAGGTCGATGGAGGCCCTCGACACCGAATTCGAGCGCCTGCGCCGGCGGCTCGGGCTCGGCGGCGGGGGTGGGGGCGGCGGCAACGCCGAGAACGTGCGCGGCCGTATCAGTCAGCTCAAAGGCGCAATTATGGGTTCGACCTCGGTGCCGACCAACACGCAGACCGCGCAGATTCGCGAGGTGCGAGCAGCGCTGCCGAAGGTGGTTGACGACGCGGAGGCTGCCGGCAAGAAGATGCCGGGGCTGGTACGCGATCTGATCGGCGCCGGCGTGATCTTCACGCCGGTGAAGTAGCGCGAGGTCCTGCGTCAGGAACGCTGGTCGAGGTTGCCCGACCACAGGTATTTCTGCGTCTCAGCCACGATCACGCCGTTCAGCGCCAGCAGCGAAATCAGGTTCGGTACTGCCATGAGGCCGTTGGCCACGTCCGAGAAACTCCAGACGGCCGTGAGGGTCGAGACCGACCCGAGCATCACAGCTCCGACCCACAGAATGCGATAGGGGAAGATCACGCCGGTGCCTAACAAGTACTCGGGGGCTTTTTCACCGTTGTAGGCCCAGCCTAGAATCGTCGAGAACACGAAGGTGAGCAGGCCGACTGTCTGCACCATCGGGCCGATGGTGGGCAGGTCTTCGAACGCCATCTTTGTGAGG
>JANNEJ010000069.1:0-4965 GCA_031378585.1 Acidobacteriota bacterium
CGAACGTCTCGCAGGCCACGCGGCTGAACTTGTCTTGCGCGAGGCAGGCGTCGAGCACGGCGTCCGAGATCGTGTCGGCGACCTTGTCCGGGTGTCCCTCTCCAACGGACTCCGACGAGAAGATGTATCGATCGGTCATAACGCTCCAAAAGAAAAAGCCCGCGGACCACTAGGTCGCGGGCTATCCGCGACTTAGATAGAACTACCGGGATTCAGAGAATCCCAGGACGCGGCCCATCAAGTCGGGAAATCGCCGCGTCAAATGACTCTTGAGTATCTCACGGACAGGGGCTGGGGGCTAGGGGCTGGGGGCTGGGGCGGGCAGCTGTCGAACTGCCAATTGATGTGGTCGTTCATCGTCGGGATACAACGGGTTCTGGCCCGCGTGACACGCCCCAGCCCCCACCCCCTAGAACCTGAAGGTAAGTCCGCCGGTTGCGCGCCAGAAGCTGAAGTCGCCGAGCACGTCCTCGAGCGCGCTGTCGACGTCGGTGAGGGTGCGGAAATAGCGCACGTCGCCGAGCAGCGAGAACCGTCCGCCGCCGATGCGCAGGCCAGCCCCGGCGTTCACTCCAAGGCCGTTATTGGTGGTGACGTCGTCGAAGAGCTCACCAAACGAGGCCACTCGGCTGCGAAGCAGCCCGCCGCCCGCCGACACGTACGGCTGCAGGCCGCCGCCCGACCGCCCGAACACGACATTCCCCATCAGGGTCGTGACGTTGTTGGTGCCGAGCACATCGATGTCGAGGTCCTTTGGTGCAAAGAAGTCGGGGATGAATCCGAGGTCGACCTCGAAGCCCAGGCCCCTTGACCCCAACCAGGCCAGCGAAGCGCCAAGATTGGCGCGCTTGTCGACGGTGCTGCCGCCGAAGTTCAGGCCGGCGTAGGGCGAAATCAAGATGTCGGCGCGGGCGCTGGCGGGCAGCGCGACCGCAAGGGCGAACACAGACGCGATGGCGAACTTCCTCATGTCGAATCTCCTCTCGGGTATGAGCCGACGAAGGGCACGAGGGCTATTTCTTGTGGTCCGTGATGTACTGCAGCGCGAAGGTTTCGAGGCCCACGTTGCTGAGGCCAATGGCCTTGGCTTCGGTCGTGGCTTTCTCAACGGTGTAGTCGTCCTGCAGCACGCGCTTCACGAGCCACATCGCGCCGACGCGGTTTGCCGACGCGCAGTGCACGAACACCGGCTGATTGGCTTTGTTGGCGATGGTGGCCAGAAAGGCGTCGACGGCCTTGGGGTCGGGGCTGCCCCCGCTGAACGGAATATGCACGTAGTTGAGGCCGAGGTCCTTGGCCCTGGCCTGGTTCTCTTCCAGGTTGACGCCGGGCTCGTTGCCCATCCGCAAGTTGATGACGGCTTTGAAGCCGTCTTTCTTGAGGGCATCGAGCGTGGCGACCTCGGTGGCCCCGCCGCAGGCAACCGTAGCGTCGACGCGGGTGAAGTTGGTCACGCCGGGGTAGTCCTGTTTGGTCTGAGCCGCCGCCGGGGCAGTCAGGGCGAGGCAAAGAGCAAAGGTCGCAACGCGCATGGATGTCTCCTGGTTAGGGTAGGCGTCGATTCTACGCCACCAAGCGGTCTCGTGCTGCCGGCGTCGGTTATTCCTTCTCGACCGTAACCGCAACGGGCTGCTGAATCCGCACGCTGACCGTCGAGCCCGCCGGCACGGTCACGGCGTTGCTTTCCCCCGCCATGACCGCCGCGGTGCCGCCACCAGCGCCCACCGCGCCGCCAATTGCCGCCCCCCTCTTGCCGCCGAGAATGGCGCCCAGGATGGCGCCGCCCACGGCCGCGCCGCCGATCTTCGCCGCGCTCTCGCGCCCTGGCGCTGCGCCCTCGCGGGTGATGGCCTCGGTGCGCAGCGTCAGTCGCTCGCCGCCGGCCAGCACGACGGTGTGGAAACGGATGCCCAGACGGGCGCGTTCCCGCATCTTGCCGCCGCGCTCCACTTCGGTGACGGTGCCGTAGACGAGCGATCCGGCGGGAATAGCCACCCGGCCGCTCACGCGCACGTCGCGGGTCACGCGCGCATCGACCGCGTCTTCCACCTTCGCGCGGTCGCTCGACACCGTTGATTCCATCTGCAGGCCAATCACCGCGTCGGTCGGCACGATGAGCTCCAGAAACTCTGGCGCCGGCGGTGCTACGGGCTCAGGCGCGGGCGCGGGTTGCTGCTCGGGCACCGCAGGTTGCACGGCGGGACGCGATTCCCACATCGTGCCGCCCGATGCCGACGGCTGGACCGGGGCCAGGACCGGCTCGGTCGCAGGTGCCGGACGCGTCGACGCCTGCCGCTGAGACAGTGGTGCCTGGCGCCGGGACGCGGGCGCAGCCGGTGCCGGCTGCGCTCGGCGCGGCGCTGGAGTTTGGGCCGGGGCTAGAGCTGGGGCTGTCGAGAGCAGTGGCGGCTCCGCGGCGGCCGGTGCCGCCGCCGGTGGAGCGCTGAGTACCCCCTCCGACGAGGTCACGGCCTGGGCAGCCGGGGCATCGGCGGTGGGGGCCGGCGATGCAGGCGCGGCCGTCGTCTGAGTGTTGTGCCGGGTTGCCAGGTAGGCTCCACCCCCTGCGGCCGCGACGCACATCAGGATGAGCCCGCCAAAGACCAGCTTGTTGATCTGCATTGCCAACTCCTCGCCTCGGCTAAAGCAAGGCCCGTACCCAGCCCACGACCCAAGATGTGGCGCGATGAGCGAGACGACACCAGATTCTAGACCCGTTCGCTGTCCTGTCCCGGGGAACGTGTCCTCGTTCCATGCGGGGACCCGGGCGCGGCCGGCCATCCGGAGGAGGCCTCCGCCGAGCCTCCGGGACCCGTCGTGTATCCTCACTCGACAGGCCTCCCGTGTCGTCTTCCCCATTCCAATGCGTCGTGGCACCGTCGGCCGGAGAACGGCTGGCCACGGCGCGGGGCTTTCTGCAGGCGTATACGCTCGACGAGGTACTGGTCGTGGGCGCCACACGTGCGTCGGCCGATGAACTGGCCCTCGCGTTCGCCCGTGCTCACGGCGCCCTCGTCGGCGTATCGCGTGCGTCGTTTGGCGAACTGGCGACGAAACTGGCGCTGCCCGTGCTGGCCGAGCGCCTGGTCGGCCCCGGCGGCGCCCTCGGTGCGGAAGCGATGGCCACCCGCGCGGCCTTCGAAGCGTCGCAGGCCGGCGAGTTGTCGTACTTCGGTCCCGTCGCCGGACTCCCGGGGTTTCCCCGCGCGCTGGCGCGCACCCTGTCAGAATTGCAGCTGGCCGGCGTCGACGCGCCGTCGCTTCTGGGGCTGGCACAGGTGGGGGGCGACCTCGCCGCCCTGCTCGCCCGTGTCGACGAGGAAGCCCGTCGCGCTGGCACCGTGAGCCGCGCCTCGATGCTCGCGCTCGCGGCCGGTCGTTTGCGCGCCGACCCCGTGGCCCTCGGGGCGCGACGGGTGCTGCTGCTCGACCTGGCCATCACGACGAGGGCCGAGCAGGCGCTCGTGGCGGCCGTGGTCGGGGCCGCGGCGTCGACGCTGGCGACCTCGCCCGAAGGCGACACGGCCACGCAGGCGGCATACGCGGCGTGTGGCGCCACCAGACGTCCTCGCAGTCCCGCCGCTCCGCTGGCCGAGGCGTCCTCCGGCGGCAGACCGGACGCCGCCACGGCCGCAGACGCGCTCGGCCGGCTGCAGACGTGGCTGTTCTCGCCCGCCGCACCGCCGGTCGGAGCCCTCGATTCGTCGGTGCAGGTGTTGTCCGCCCCTGGCGAAGGCCGCGAAGCCGTCGAGATCGTACGCCGGGTGCTACAGGAGGCTGCCGCGGGCGTGCCGTTTGACGAGATGGCGGTGCTGCTGCGCGCGCCGCAGACATACCTGGGCCTGCTCGAACACGCCTTCGCGCGCGCGGCCGTGCCGGCCTGGTTCGAACGCGGCACGCGCCGTCCCGACCCTGCTGGTCGCGCGTTCCTGGCACTACTGGCGTGCGCCGACGAAGGCCTGTCCGCGCGCCGCTTTGCCGAGTACCTGTCGCTCGGCCAGGTCCCCCCATTTGTAACGGGGCCTGTCACCGTTGTCTCTGCCGAGCACGAAAAGTCAGCCTCGTACGCAGGATCTACCAGCGAGGTGGCAGAGGGACTGATCCCACCCGCCGAGCGGGTGGAAGATCCTGCGCCCATCGACGACGCGCCCGCTGCCACCGAACGCGACGGCGACCGGGTGGTCGCAGGCACTCTGCGCGCGCCCTGGCGTTGGGAGGAACTGCTCGTCGAGGCGTACGTGATCGGGGGCCTGGCGCGGTGGCAGCGACGCCTGCCCGGCTTGCGGCGCGAGTACGACCGCCGCGCGCGAGAGCTGGCGGGCGACGATCACGACGCCCCGCGTCTGCGCGCGCTCGAGCGCGACGGCGAGCAGTTGCAGCACCTCGAGTCGTTTGCGATACCCATCGTGACGGTGCTCGATGCCTGGCATGCCCCGCGCACGTGGGCCGAGTGGATCGCCGCGTTCTCGGACGTGTTGCCGCGGGTGCTGCGCCAGCCGGTGCGCGTGGCGCGCGTGCTTGCCGAGATGGCGCCGCTTGGGACCGTGGGTCCCGTGGGGCTGCGCGAAGTGCGCGCGGTGCTGGCGTCGCGCCTGCTGACCCTGACGAGCGAGCCTCCCCGGCGTCGCCACGGCAGTGTCTTTGTCGGCACGCCGCACGCGGCCCGCGGACGCCAGTTCCGCGTGGTGTTCGTGCCGGGCCTGGCCGAGCGGATCTTCCCGCAGCGCCTGCGCGAGGACGCCTTGCTCGTGGACGCGCGGCGCGCCTCGCTCAACGTGGGACTGCCCCTGGCCGACACGCGGGCTGACGACGAACGCCTGCAACTGCGTCTGGCCGTTGGCGCCGCCGCCGCGCGCGTGTACCTGTCGTATCCCCGCCTCGAACTTGCCGAGTCGCGGCCGCGCGTGCCGTCGTTCTACGTGCTCGACGTGATGCGCGCCACGACCGGCGAAATTCCGCGCTACA
>JANNEJ010000079.1:0-5781 GCA_031378585.1 Acidobacteriota bacterium
TGTTCAGCGGTCAGTTCATCTGGAGCGAGATCACCTTCGATACACCCGGCTCTTCCATCGTGACGCCGTAGAGCCGGTTGGCGATCTCCATGGTCTTGCGGTTGTGGGTGATGACGATGAACTGCGTGCGGTCGAGCATGCTGCGCAGCATCTCGACGAAACGGCCGATATTCGCGTCGTCAAGCGGCGCGTCGATCTCGTCGAGCAGACAGAACGGGCTCGGCTTGTAACGGAAGATCGCGAACATCAACGCGATCGCCGTAAGCGCCTTCTCTCCGCCCGAGAGCAGCATCACGTTCTGCAGGCGCTTGCCCGGCGGCGACGCGACGATGTCGATGCCACTCTCGAGCGGGTCGGACTCGTCAAGCAGCGTGAGGCCCGCGCGGCCTCCGCCAAAGAGCGTGGTGAAGGTCACCTGGAAGTTGTCGTTGATGGCCGTAAAGGCTTCGCGGAACCGGCTGTGCGTGGTTTCGTCGATGCGCTTGATCGCCTCGTTGGTCTGGGCGATCGAGTCGACCAGGTCAGTGCGCTGCGTGGTCAGGAAGATGCGGCGCTCGTCCAGTTCGCTGTGCTGCTGGATGGCCATCATGTTGACCGGCCCGAGCCGCTCGATCTGCGCGCGCAGCTCGCCAATGGCCTCTTCAGCTGTCATGGCCGCCTGCGCCGCCTCCGCCACGGCGGCATCGGCGGCCACGGCTTCAGCGCCAGTCTCGACCAACACCGCTCCGGTGTCGACGGCGTCGTCGCCGTCGGCCGCCTCGGCCGCTTCTGCGACGGCGCGGCGAATCATACGCGCGTCTGGGGCATGGATGCCCTGGCTCTCCATCTCGGCGACTTCGGCCGCGACGGTGTCGAGGTCGGCCTGCACGGCATCGAGGCTCTGCTGGGCCAGGTGCGTGAGCTCCGTCTCGCCCGTGGCGCGCGAGATGTCCAGTTCTGCCGCCAGGGCGCGCACGGCATCGAGCGCCCGGCGCGCGTCGCGAATGGACTGCTCCTGGCGATCGGTTGCGGCCTTGAGCACCAGCGTCTCGTCATCGGCCTTGAGCATCTCTTCGCGCAGATCCTCGAGCGCGTGGATGCTCTCATCCATAAGGCGCGTGCCCTCGTCGCTGCTGGCCAGCAGGCGCTCGCGCTGCTCGCGCATCAGGGCCATGTCGCGCCGACACGCGTCGGCACGTTCGCTGAGTTCGCGCGCGGCGTCTTCGAGGCGCTCCACTTCAGCCACAGCAGACCGGGCGCGCTCCACGAGGCCGGCGTGCATGGCCCGCGCTTCGGCGGCCGTGTGGCTCAGCGCCTGCGCCCGGTCGCGTCCATCGACGAGCATCCGCTGCCGTTCGGCCAGCGCCAGCTCGTGCTCGGCCCGCTCGCCGGCCAGCCGCTCGATGGTCGCCTGCGCGTCGGCGTGCCTCAGGTCGAGACTCTCGATCGACTCACGCGCGCCGCGGGCCTCGGTGGCCACCAGGTCGACGCGCTGCCGCACGCGGCCTTCGTCAGCCGTGGCTCTGGCTACCTCGGCCTGCGCCGACACGATGGCTTTCTCCTGGCGATGTCCATCTGCCACCAGTCCCATTACGGCCGCGCTCGCCGTGGCAATCGCCTGGCTGTAGCCAGCCAGTGCCGCCGTGAGCGCATGGACGGCGTCGTGGCCCTCGGTGACGCGGTCCCGCAGATCGCGAATCTCGCGCTTCGTGGCGAGGATGCCCGTGGATTCCGTGCGGCTGCCACCGCTCACCACATGGGCTCCGCGATACACGTCGCCGTCGAGCGTCACGACGGGCACGCCGGCACCGCCTGAGAGTGACGCCGCGTCGTCGAGGGACTCGGTGATGAGGGCCTCGCCCACCACGCTGCGCAGGGCCGCCGCAAACGGACCGGTCACGCGCACCACGCTCGAGAGCGTGACGCACCCGTGTGGCACATGAGACACGACCGGCGGCTCCTGGGCCGTCACCCCGACGCTGCTTACGATGACGCCGCAGCGGCCTGCGCCCTCGCGCCGCACCACCTGAACGCCGGCGTGGGCCTGCGTATGGCTGTCGACCACGACGTGCTCGAGCAGATCGCCAAGCGTCGCCTCGCCCGCGCGCTCGTTGCGCGGCTGCACTGCGAGATAGTCGGCCTGCGCGCCGCGCTGGCCCACGGCGGCATCGGCGCTGGCCAGCAGCATGCGGGCGCCGTCGCTGAACGCCGCACGGGCGGCCTCGACGTCTTCGAGCGACCGCAGACGGGCGCTTGCGCCCGCCAGGTCGTGCTCGCGCTGGCGCTTCTCTCGTTCACGCCACTCGTGCTCAATCCGCGCCGCCGCAAGTTCGGACTCGCGCGCCGACCGGGCCAGCTCCGTGGACGACAACCCCGACTGCGCCTGGCGCAGCGCGTCGGTGGCGCGATCGCGCGATTCAGACGCGCGCAGGAACTCCGCGTCGAGATCGCGGGCTTCCACTTCCAGCCGCCCGAGCACCGCAGCGGACCGCTCGCGCTCGGCCACGGCATGCTCGATAGCCGCCGTCAGGGCGGTGATGCTGTTGATGACGCTGTAGAGCTGGCCGCGCGCGTGGTCCACGTCGCGCTCGGCGCCGGCAATGGCCTCCTGCGCGGTGGCGAACTCCTCTACCGCCGTCTGCGCCGCGGCTGCGGCCTCGTCGCGAGCGCGTTCGGCATCGCCGGTGGCGGTGCGCCGCTCCTCGAGCCTGACCCGTTCCGGTTCGCGGCGCTCCTCGAGCGTCAGCCGCTCGGCATCCGGTTCGCCGACGCGTGCCTCGAGCATCGCCGCCTGTTGCGCGTCGAGAGCGAGCTGTTGCTGGCGCCGGTTCACTTCGAGCTCGCGCGCGTGCGCGGCCTCGCGCACGCTGGCCGCGTCCTGTTCGGCCTTGGCCAGTTCGATGCGCACCCGCGCCAGTTCGGTTTCCACTTCCGCCAGGCGGGCGCTCGACGCAACTTCGTCCTGACGCGCATCGTTGAGCCGCGTCCGTGCCGACTCGATGTGCTCGGCCAGGTGGCGGTAGCGGCGGGCGAAGAGCACCTTCTCCCAGCGTCGCATCTCGTCGCGCAGGCGCTGGTAGCGGCGCGCCTTTGACGACTGGCGCTTGAGCGACCCGCACTGCTTCTCGACTTCGAAGACGATGTCGTCGAGACGCGTGAGGTTCTGCTGGGCCGCGTCGAGCTTCAACTCGGCGGCCCGGCGGCGCGACTTGTACTTCGTCACGCCAGCGGCTTCCTCGATCAGCTGACGCCGATCGGTGGGCCGCGAACTCAAGATCATGCCGATCTTGCCCTGCTCGATAATCGAGTAGGCCTTGGCGCCCAGGCCCGTGTCCATCAGCAACTCGTGCACGTCGCGCAGCCGGCACTGAGCACCGTCAATCAGGTATTCGCTCTCGCCCGAGCGGTACAACCGCCGCGTCACTTCGACTTCGCGGACGGCCTGCACCGGGTCGAGGAGGTCGAGTGCGTCCTGGGGATCGATCTCACGGCCGCCAGCGGCCTCGCGCGTGTCTCCGTTGGGCGCGGGCGGCGGCAACGGCACGCCGCTCAGGCGCAGCCGCACTTCGGCCGCGCCGGTGGGCTTCCGGGCATCGCTGCCGCCGAAGATGACGTCCTCCATCTTGTCGCCACGCAGGCTCTTGGCGCTCTGTTCGCAAAGCACCCAGGAGAGCGCGTCGGCGACATTGCTCTTGCCGCACCCGTTGGGGCCCACAATCGCCGTGACGCCGTCGTCGAAGGCAAGCTCCGACCGATCGGAGAAGGACTTGAAACCTGAAATTTGAAGACGATCGAGGCGCATGGAAACCCGCAACGGCCCGGCGGAACGTGGGTGGAGACCCAGGCTGGACCGACTGGGGGCCAGTCTAGCAAGGCCCCACCTGTGTGGCAAGGCGATTCCAGACCCCCTACATTTTGGGGTTACTGCCCTGAACGGGTGGTCTTGACCTTTGCCAGCGTGAGGAGCGTCTCGGCCTTCGGAAACAGGCTCAGCGCATGCTGCGCCTGGGGGTCGACCTCGAGCAGCCGCCGGCGCGCCACGCCCAGGCCGGAGACCGCCGAATCGATCTCGAAACGGACCATCGCGGTGATGAACCCGCGGTCGGCGGTCCACGCCGCCTCGTCAATCTTGACGCGCTTGGACTCGGCGTACTTCTTGAAATCGCCCAGCATCGCGTCGTCGACGGCGAAGTCCTTCTCGACCGCCGTCCGGCCGGCGGCCACGTTGCCCGGCCGCGTGTCCTGCTTGTCGTAGAATCGCTCCGCGAACCCCGCGAAGAGCTGCCGGCCGTAGAGCGAGCGGCCGAAGCGCGAGGGGTTGAATCCCTCGACCGGCCCGTCGAAGCGCTCGTCGGGCTCGACGCCACCGCCGCTATAGACCTTCCGGCCCCCGTCGGTCAGCTTCATCTCGTCGGCGGAGTGCTGACGCGTCGACTGGTCGCGCATCGTGTAGGTGAGGTACTCGTCGAAGGCGCCATCCCAGGGACGCTGAATCAGCCGGCCGCTCGGCGTGTAGTAGCGCGCGGTCGTGAGCGCCAGACCCGCGCCCTGGCTCACCCGGTACACCGACTGCACCAAGGCCTTGCCAAACGTCGTCTCGCCGACGACCAGGGCCCGGTCGTGGTCCTGCAGCGCGCCGGCCACGATTTCCGACGCGCTGGCGCTGTTGCGGTTCACGAGCACGACCATGGGCACATCGAGAAACTCGCTCTGGCGCGTGGCGCGGTAGTCTTCGTCGGAGTTGTCGACGCGGCCGCGGGTGTAGACGATGAGCTCGCCGCGCGCCAGGAACCGGTTCGACACACGAATGGCCTGATCCAGCTGTCCGCCGGGATTGCCGCGCAAGTCCAGCACGAGCCGCTTCATGCCCAGCCCGCGCAGGTTGTCGAGCGCGGCGCCGAGTTCGTCGTCGGTGTGCTCGGCGAAATCTTCCAGCCGGATGAGCCCGACATCCCCCTTCGTGATGAAGCGCGCCGGGATGCTCGGAATCGAGACCTGGTCGCGCATCACATCCATGGGCAGCAGTTCGGCAATGCCGGGACGGCGCAGCGAGATGTTGACGAAGGTGCCCTTGGGCCCGCGCAGCTTGGTCACGGCCTGATCGGTCGTCCAGCCGGTGAGATCCTGGTCGCCGGTCTTGGCAATCACGTCGCCGCGGCGCAGGCCCTTCTGGTGCGCCGGCGAGCCCTCGAACACGCGCACCACGGTGATGTTGCGGTCGAGCGACTGGATGGTAATGCCCAGGCCGTAGTAGCGCTGCTCCTGGCGCTCGCGCATCTGCGCGTAGGTCTTGGGATCCATGAAATTCGAATGCGGATCGAGCGTCTGCAGCATGCCGTTGATGCCGCCGTAGACGAGCCGATCGGATTCAACGGGTTCCGCGTACTCTGCCTCGATGGCGGCCAGCGCCGCCGTGAAGGCTTTGTAGTGCGCGGGCACGCGGTCTTCCGTGGCGAGGGCGCTCCGGCCGAGCACGCCGCCAAGGCCAGCCGAGAGCAGCACCGCCAGCGTGGCCACGGTGAAGAATCTGGAGGTCTGCATATCCGGATCCTACCGCGGGAGACCGCCTCTGCAGCAACGATTTACGCGCGGCACAGGGGCCCTCGACCGCTTGACGCTGGGTGCATCGGGCCTATACTGAGGATTGCGGCACACGCAATTCGGGCGTGCCGTCGAAACGGCGGGCGCCCACCGGCCCCCGTCCTTTGCCCTGGAGTTCGCGATGTTCGGATCGATCGGCATGCCGGAACTGGTCATCATCCTGGTGATCGCCCTCATCATCTTCGGGCCCCGGAAGCTGCC
>JANNEJ010000083.1:0-4290 GCA_031378585.1 Acidobacteriota bacterium
GGTAGCGCGAGAGCATCCGCTCCTGCCACACGTTGACGTCGGCGCCGAACTCGGACTGCACGTAGGGACCCCACTTCGCGACCACGGCCTCGATCAGGGCGCTTCTTTCGGCGGGAGAGGCCACGCCAGGATCGGCAGCCGCTGGCCCGGGCGGAAGGCCCGGCGCCGAGGATTGCTGGCCGATCACGGCGGCGGCAAGCAGCATGACCAGCGTAGAGGTCGCTGCGGCGACTACGAGCTTCGATGTCTTATGCGTCAGCACGATGTGTCCTTTCGTTGTGGGGGGATGGCCCCGGTAAGACTACTCCAGGAATGCGCAAGAGTGCACGGTCTCTGCGGGCGTGTCGGCCGATTCCCACGACACGGGCGCTCCCACACGAATCTCGCCGCCCTCGACGATCTCGCCGCCGCCCCAGGCTGGGTCGAGCGCAGCCTGCAGGCCCGGGCATGCCTCGTCCATCTGGCGACACGGCCGGGTCTCGCCGTAGATGCGCACGCGCGCGTCGCCGATGCGCAGCACCCGGCCCCGCGAGTCGGTGAGATCCACGCCGTTCACGAGCAGGTTGGCGCGGCGGATGGCGGGACCCGGCGGTCCGGGCAGGTGCGCAGTGAGCGCCGCCCACCGGTCGAGCGCCATGATCGTGACTTGACGCCGTGCGCCCTGGGTGGCGTCGCCCCGCAATCCGCGGCCGGTTACGAGCAGGGCAGATGTGGTAGCGTCCATTGGGCCGCGATGCGCGCGCTTGACCCAGATCCCGAGCAATGCTGCCATGTCGAATGTCGCCTCCACGCGTGACTGCATTGTAACGGGGCGACCTGTCGGTCGGGCGTGGGCGGCGGCCCTTCGACCTCGGACGTCGGGCTCGGACCAAGTTAAAGTTGCCGCAACGGACTCGTTGCACCACGGTCACGCCGGCTCGCTATCGTCTTCACCTGAGGCACACGTCGTTGCCTCGGTGCCCGTTCCGCAGGGCCACTTCGCGCGATGCGAGGGGCGCCGCGGCCGGGCTCCGCACCACCACTTGACGCTGAGGAACCCCATGCGACTGATCGCCTGCCTGTTGACGCTCCTGTTCGTTGCCGCACCGGCGGCCGACGCTTTCGCCCAGTTCGAGACGGCCACCGTCGTCGGCACCGCACGCGACAGTTCGAACGCGATTGTGGCCGATGCCCGCGTCACGCTCACGAACCTCGACACCGGCGTGACCACCGAGCGCACGACCGACGCCCAGGGCAACTACGAGTTCTTCAACGTGCGCATCGGGCGCTACGTCGTGGCCGCCGACAAGGCCGGCTTCTCGGTGGCCGTCGTGGACAACATCCAGGTCACCGTCGGCGCGCGCTTGCGCGTGGACGTGGCCATGGCGGTCGGACAGGTCACCGAGAAGGTCGAGGTCCGCGCCTCGGCGGTGCAGCTCCAGACCGACTCGAGCGAACGGAGTCAGGTCATCAGCGGCGAGATGACCCGCGCCCTGCCGCTGAACGGCCGCGAGTACTCGCAGTTGGCCCTGCTGTCGCCCGGCGTGCGCCTGTCGGCCCTCAACACCGGCGGCTTCACCCCGCGCGAGGGCTCGTTCAACGTGAACGGCCTGCGCTCGACCTTCAACAACTTCCTCATCGACGGCGTGGACAACAACGCCTACGGCACGAGCAACCAGGGCTTCTCGAATCAAGTCATGCAGCCCTCGCCAGACGCCGTGGCCGAGTTCAAGGTCGTGACCAACAACATGAGCGCCGAGTACGGCCGCTCGGCCGGCGCCACCATCAACGTGGCGTACGCAAGCGGCACCAACCGCTACCGCGGCGCGGCCTGGGACTTCGTGCGCCGCACCGACTTCAACGCCACCGGCTTCTTCAAGCCCGCCAACGGGCAGAAGCCGCGCTTCGATCGCGACCAGTTCGGCGGCGTCATCGGCGGTCCTATTGTGAAGAACCGGGCGTTTTTCTTCGCCGATACCGAGCTCTTCCGTCAAGACCGGGAGCAGCCCGCCCTCTCCACCGTGGCGACCGCGGCGCAACGCCAGGGCCTGCTGTCGGTCGACGTGCGGAATCCGTTCACCGGCGTGCTCTATCCCGCCGGCACCCCGATCCCGATGACCGACTTCGCGCGCAAGGTGCTGAACGAACTGCCGGGTGTGACAAACAGCGGCACGGCCAACAACTTCACCCAATCGCAGCTCTTCAAGAATTCGACCGACAAGGCAGGCGGCAAGATCGACTTCGTCGTGAATCCGCGGCTGTCGATGTTTGGCCGCGTCGGCTGGCGCGACGCCGACATCTTCGACAACCCGACGATTCCGCTGCCGTCAGGCGGCGGCGGCAACGCCACCACCTACGTGCAGAACAGACAGGTCGCAATCGGTGCTACCTACACGCCGACCGGCACCTCGCTGCTGGAGTTCCGTTTTGGCTGGTCGGAGACCACCGCGGGCAAGGACCCGGCCGCTCTGGGCCAGCCCTCGGCGCTGACTGCCTACGGCATCTCGGGCCTGCCGAATGACCCGCGCGTGGCTGGCGGATTGCCGCCGCAGCTCATCAACGGCTACTCGGACCTCGGGCGTCAGGCGACCAACCCGCAGTGGCAGTACCCGTCGGTATTCAACCCCAAGGTGAACTACTCGTGGCTCACGGGACGTCACTCCTTGAAGACCGGCTATGAGTACCAGCGCGTGCTGACCGAGGTGCAGGACGTGAATCCGCTCTACGGCCGCGACCAGTACGCGGGGCAGTTCACCCGCCCCACGGGCGTGGCGGCCAATAACATCTACAACCTGTCCGACTTCATGTTCGGGCTGCGGTCCACCTTTGCGCTGAGCAACCTGCTCGTGGCCAAGCTGCAGCAGGACATGCACTTCGGCTACGTGCAGGACGACTGGCGCGTGAACGACCGCCTCACGTTGAACCTCGGTCTGCGCTACGAGTTCGCCAGCCCCTGGGTGGAAGAGGACAACGTGCTGTCGAACTTCAATCCCGCCACCCTGTCGATGGTCGCGGCCAAGGACGGCTCGCTGCAGGATCGCTCGACGGTCAAACCCGACCGCAACAACTTCGCCCCGCGCCTGGGCTTTGCCTGGACGCCGCTCGAGAAGACCGCCATCCGCGGCGGCTACGGCATCAGCTACGTGCACTTCCACCGCGCCGGCGGCGGCAACGTGCTGCCCATCAACGGCCCGCAGGTCATCAACGCCGTGGTCGTGCAGACCCCGGCCACCGTTGGCTTCCGCACGACGCAGGAAGGTTATCCAGCCGGCCTGACCGACCCTACGCGCTTCAATCCACTGGCTGCCAACATCACCTACATGCCCGAAGACTACCGGTCGAGCCGCGTGCAGAGCTGGTACGCCTCGGTGCAGCGCGAGCTGCGCGACGGCCTGCTCGTGGACCTGGCCTACGTGGGCAACCGCGCCGACGGCATGCTGCTCTTTGCCAACTTCAACCAGGCCGTGCCCAACAACTCGGCCGGCACCATTCCGCTGCAGGATCGGCGCCCCATCAAGGAATTTGCCGACATCACCTACGCGTTCAACGGCGGCAAGTCGCGCTACCACGCGTTCCAGGGCAAACTGGACTGGCGCGTGTCGGGCCAGCTCACGCTGATGCAGTCGCTCACGCTGTCGCAGACCAAGGACAACGGCGCCGGGTCGCTCGAGAACCCGAACGGCAATTTCCCGGCGCCACAAAACTTCAGGAACATGGACGCCGACTTCGGACTGTCGGGTTACCACCAGCCCTACAACAGCACGACCAGCCTGGTGTGGGACCTGCCCTTCGGCAAGGGTCGCCGTTTCATGGGCGCCGCGTCGCCCGTGGTCGACCTCCTGCTCGGTGGCTGGCAGCTTGCCGGCGTCAACACCTTCGCGGCCGGTGACCCGGTGACGCTCACCTACGTGCCCGGGCCTGCGTTCCAGGTGTCGGGTATCGCGCAGGACTTCCGTGGCGGCAACAACTATCGGCCCAACGTCAATGGCGACGTGCTGGCGCCGGACGGCAGCCGCACGGTGCAGAACTACCTGAACCGCGACGCGGTCGTGATTCCGACCGACCCGACGCGCTTCAATCCACTGGCTGCCAACATCACCTACATGCCCGAAGACTACCGGTCGAGCCGCGTGCAGAGCTGGTACGCCTCGGCGCAGCGCGAGCTGCGCGACGGCCTGCTGGTGGACCTGGCCTACGTGGGCAACCGCGCCGACGGCATGTTGCTCTTTGCCAACTTCAACCAGGCTGTGCCGAATAACTCGGCCGGCACCATTCCGCTGCAGGATCGCCGCCCGATCAAGGAATTTGCCG
>JANNEJ010000089.1:0-11633 GCA_031378585.1 Acidobacteriota bacterium
CCCTTTCCGCGGGTTGTTTGCCCCGGGGGGCCGTTTTTTTTTGTGGGGGGGGGGGGGGGGGGGGGGGGGGGGGGGGGGGGGGGGGGGGGGGGGGGGGGGGGGGGGGGGGGGGGGGGGGGCGGCGGCGGTGGTGGTGGCGGCGGCGGTGGTGGTGGCAACAACCTGACGCCGATCTTGTTCTACAGCCGCCGCATCGGCCTCGGCGGCGGCACCGTCGTGCCGATCATCGCCGGAGCCCGTGTGCTTGGGCGGAGCGGCGGATGGCAGGTGGGCGCGTTGTCGATGGAAACCGACGACGTGCCGACTGCCGGCGTGCCGCTGACGAACTTCTCCGTGCTGCGCGTGAACCGCGACGTGCTGAGCCGCAGCCGTATCGGCATGGTGGCCACGAGCCGGAACCCGTCGGTGGGGAACTCGGCCAACAACTACTCTGCAGGCGTCGACGCCCAGTTCAATGTCAGAAGCAACATCTTCATCAACGCCTACTGGGCCGGCACGCAGACCAGCGGCAAGACCGGCAGTGAGCAGAGCTACCGCGGCCGCTTCGACTGGAACGGAGACCGGTACGGTGCCAACGCGGAGCACCTCTTCGTGGGCGAGGGGTTCAATCCCGAAGTGGGCTTCCTGCGCCGGTCGGCGTTTCGCCGGTCCTACGGCCAGTTGCGTTTCAGCCCACGCCCGAAGAAGTTGGCCGGCGTGAGAAAGCTCTCCTATCAGGCCAGCGCCGACTACATCACGGGGGCGGTCACTGGCACGGTAGAGTCGGAGGAATACCAGGGCACCTTCAACGTCGAGTTGAACAGCGGCGATTTCATCAACACGGAAGTGAGCCAGGCCTACGAGGCCCTCGTCGTGCCGTTCGAAGTCGCCCCTGGCGTCGTCGTGCCGATCGGCGGATACCGCTTCACCCAGGGCAAGGTGTCGTACTTCATGGGCGGCCAGCGGCGTATCAGTGGCGGGATCACCCTGGCCCGTGGCGGGTTTTACGACGGCACGCTGACGGAGGTGACGTGGCGCGGACGCGTCGAGTTCACGTCGCAGATCTACGCCGAGCCCACACTTTCGTGGAACCGCGTGGAAGGCCCGTACGGCAACGGCAACAGCAATCTGGCGGGCTCGCGACTCACCTACACGGTGACGCCCCGCATGTTCGTGGCCGCACTGGTGCAGTACCAGTCGCGCACCAAGTCGATGAGCACCAACCTGCGCTTCCGGTGGGAGTATCAGCCGGGCAGCGAGCTGTTTGTCGTCTACAGCGACGGACGCACGACGGTCACCCCAGGATACCCGGGTCTCGAGAACCGGTCTTTCGTGGTCAAAGTCACCAAGCTGTTTCGTTGGTAGCGGCCGCGCGTCGGCCGCACACGTCGCTCAAGCAGCGCTCGAGGACGTCCAAGAGCAGGTCCGCGTGCGCACGCGAGAACGTCATGGGCGGACGCAGCTTGATGACGTTGTCGTACGGGCCGTCGGTACCCATCAGCACGCCGAGTTCCATCGCGCGGTGCACCACGGCCGCTGCCGTGGCGCCGTCGTGTTCCCTGGTGCTGCGGTCGGTTACGAACTCGATGCCGAAGAAGAGTCCACGCCCGCGCACGTCGCCGATCCTGGGGAAGCGGTCGGCCAGATGGCGGATGCCGTCAAGGATGTAATCGCCCTGGATGCGCGCGTTGTCCAGCAGGTGCTCGTGCTCCAGCACGTCGAGCACGGCGAGACCCACCGCCGACGACACCGGATTGCCGCCAAACGTGTTGAAGTACTCCATGCCGTTGGCAAAGGCGGTGGCCAGCGCCTGCGTCGTCGCGACGACGGCCAGCGGATGGCCTGCGCCCACCGGCTTCCCCATCGTGACGATGTCGGGCACGACGTCGTGCTCGGTGAACGCCCACATGCTCGTGCCAACACGGCCAAAGCCCACTTGCACTTCGTCAGCGATGCAGACCCCGCCGGCCGCACGGACGGCCGCGTAGACCTCACGCAGATAGCCGGGCGGCAAGAACACCTGACCGCCGACGCTCGGAATCGTCTCGGCGATGAACGCGGCAGGCGTCCAGCCCGTGGCCATCGCCGCCGACAACTCGCGACGCGCCTGGGCCGCGAACCGTGCGCCGACCTCGAAGGGCGGCCACTCGTCGGGCGCGCGATACGGCTCGGGCAGGGGCAGCTCGCACACGAAATCGGGACGCCCCTTGCCGCCCTTGGGCTTGTACTTGTACGGGCTGATCTCGATGAGCGCCTGCGTGTGGCCGTGATACGCCCAATCGAGCACCGCGATACCGTGACGGCCGGTGGAGGTGCGCGCGATGCGCAGCGCCAGGTCGTTGGCCTCGCTACCGGAGTTGCAGAAGAACAGGCAATCGAGCCCCGCCGGCAACGTGGCCGACAGACGCTCGGCATAGCGCACCACGAACTCGTGCAGGTAGCGCGTATTGGTGTTGAGCAACGCGGCCTGGGTTGCCAGGGCCGCCACGACCTTCGGATGACAGTGCCCGACATGCGCCACGTTGTTGTAGCAGTCGAGGTACTTGCGGCCGTGCGCTTCGATGAGCCACACGTCGTCGCCGCGGACGATGTGCAGTGGCGTTCGGTACGACAGGCTGAGGTTCTTGCCCATGTGCACTCGCCGGGCGGCCAGCAGCGCCGTGGCGTCGCGCGGCGGCGGCACCGGTATTCCCTGGCGGCACGCGCGCCTCATGGCACTCGCAAACGCGACGCGGTCGGTCTCTGCCATCCACGCAACGAGGTCCCACGCGGGTGCCTCGCTGACGAAGAGATACGGGTCGCTCGACGTGGACTGGCGCATGGCCGAGACGGTGACGCTGATGCAGAGACGCCCGGCAATCAGGTCGAACAGCGCGTCGAGTTCGGGGTCGAGCAGCGGCATCTCCGCGTGGTAGCCGACCACCACGGCGACCGCCGCATCAAGAGGGTCGAGAGGGGTCTGACCCCGATGGCCTGGTTCTTGCGCAAACGTCATGCCGTTGGGGTCCGACCCCGAGGAGGGCGTGGACAGCATCGCGTAGGCGCACGCCACCGCGACCTCAGCCACCAGCGGCGCAAACACGGCGTCGCCCACGTCGATGAGCCCAGCGACCTCACCCGTGGCGGACGAGACGAGCACGTTCCAGTCATTGGCGTCGTTGTGAATCACCTGATGACGCAGGTGCGGTAACGCGGGCACGACCCGCGCATCGAAGCCGTCGAGCAGCGCGCTGACGAGCGCGCGTTTCTCCGGGTCACGCACCGCCTCGAGCCGCGCACGTGAGCGGGGCACGGCGTGGATGTGCCAATCGAAGTCCCGGAACGCGCCAGGATGGCCGAAGCTGGCGAGCCCGCGATCGAGACGACCGAGGACGCGCCCTAGCCCGCGCAGCGTGTCCGGTGCCTGCGCAACGAGCGCCAGCGGCGTGCCGGGCAGGTAGGTCACGAGCCGCACGGCATGAGGCTCGCCGGTGGGTCCCTCCACGTCGCCGAACTCCCGTCCGTCGATGAGCGGCACAACGCGGGGCAGCGGCAGCGCAGGATCGACGGCCGCCGCGTGCCGCAGCAGCGCTGTCTGGAAGGCCATGGCGCTGGCCGGTTCGGCGGCATTCACGATCTTCAGCGTGAACTCACCTTGCGCGGCGCGCACGTGAAAGTTCTGGTCGCGCTCGCTGTCGAGCGGCGTCAACACGCCGTCGATGCCGAAGTGCGACGCGAGCAGCACACGAGCCGCGGCCTCCGTGAAGCCCGGACGGGGGTGGTAAATCAGAGAAGCGGAAGGGGGCGGAGGCGGAGACATCGCTGAAGACGGCCTAATACCGGATATCGCGCCGGCCCACGCTCTGGCCGATGTGCCCGATCTTCTGCCCGAGCGTGAAGAACTCCCCGCAACCGGCCGCCATGCCGAAAAACGCGGCCGACTCGGGCCGCAGGCGGCCGTCGGCGTCGCAGATGCCGTCGTGCACGGTCGTCGCGACCACCTCCGCCACAAACAGCGTGCGCATCGGCGGCACGCGCAGCGTGTGCAGCAACCGGCATTCGAGCTGAATCGGCGCCTCGTTGACCGTGGGCGCATCTACAACCGCCGCCCGTCCGCGGCTGAAGCCCGACTTGGCGAACTTGTCGCCGGGCCTGCCCGAGCTGAAGTCGATGACGTCGAAACCATGAATCATCGAGGCGGTAGGCACATTGAGCACGAACTCTTTGTGGAGCGCGATCAACCCGCCGGCAATGTGCTCATCGCCCGCGGCCACGCCGACCTGCGCGGGATCGCCGTTGACGACAAACGTCCACAGGACCGACAGCTCGTCGGGATCGCCGGGTTTCCCGCGCACGCTCGTGATGATGGCCTGCGACGGCGGCAGCATCGGGCCAGGTTTGGCCAGGGCGGCGCGGCTCCTTCCAGCGGCCTGCTCGCCCGAATCTGTGACGGGCGGCTCGGCGGAAAAAGCCGACCGAGCGGCCAGCAGGGCGATGGCGGGTTGAGCAAGAAACACGCGACGAGGCGGCAGATAGTCCATGGGCACAGGAGGCAAACGCGCGGGCGGGTGCGCGCGGGAAAGTATCGCACGGGCCAGACGCCAAGTGACGCCGGTCCGAGCCGGGTCTACGGTGCAGCCATCGTGCCGTCCTTGTAGATCCGGCCGTCCTTCATGATCACCACGAAGTTCCTCGCGGGGTCCCTGATGAGGTGGAGATTCGCGATCGGGTCGCCCTCGACGATCAGCAGATCGGCAAGCGCGCCCTTCTCGACCACGCCCATCCGTCCGGGATAAGGGTGACGTGGTCCCGACAGCGCCAGCAGTTGGGCGTTGTCGCGAGTCACGACCTTGAGGACTTCGGCTGGGGTCAGCCACTGCCTCAGCTCCAGGATGTCGGCGGTCTGGTTCTTGTTGTTCGCCGGTGTGAACAGGAAGTCGGTGCCCCACGCCAGCTTCACCTTGTGTTTCTTCGCCCACCTGAACGCGTTGTCGGTGCCCGCCACCACCTGGTGCTTCTTCTCGCGCGCGCTGGCGGGCGCAGTCGGCGGCGCCTCGTCGAGCGCCTGCAGGCTCAGCCACGCGCCCTTGTCGGCGATCATCTTCACCGTGGCTTCATCGAGCAGCTGTCCGTGCTCGATGCACTTGACGCCGGCTTCGAGGGCCCGCCGAACGGCTCTCGGCGTGTACGCGTGCACGGTGACGTAGGTCCCCCAATCCTCCGCGGCTTCGACCGCGGCCTTCATCTCGTCCAGGGTGTACTGCGCGACATCGAGCGGATCGTAGGCCGATGCCGCGCCGCCTCCCGCCATCACTTCAATCTGCGTGGCGCCGGCGCGCAGATTCTCGCGAGTGGCCGTCAACACCTCGTCCCGCCCGTCAGCGATGAACGCGGCCCCGAGCAGCTCGCCGCGCGAGGGCTCGCCGCCAAAGCGCCGTGAGCGCTCGCTCGGCAGACGGAAGTCGCCGTGCCCACCTTCCCGCCCGCTGGGAGCGGAATCGTGGCGGCGCCGATCTGGGCGATCGTGGTGCCGGTGACCAAGCACGTTGACGGCGTCGGAACGCGTGGCGGACGTGCCGTCGAAGTCGCGCACGTTCTCGAAGAGCACGGGGACGGCCGGGGGCACTGGTGTCGGAGCCGCTGGCGTCTGTGCGCTAGTGGCCGCGGCCGTTGGGGTGCCGGCCGCCGCTGCGGCCCCGCCTGGCGCCGCCGGGAGCTTCGTGCACCCGGCAAGAATCGCCATGGCCGAGACCAGTGCCGTCACTACGTTACCTGTGTTCAGAATGCGCATCTGGAAAATCTACCGCGGCTGAGATCGCACGTCCTGGACGAGTCGAAAGCCCAGATGATTGGTGCCACTGTCAGCGTCGCCCTTGCCGCGAGAGCCCACCATGTACCGCGAACAGTACTGGTCCGTGCAGAGGAACGAGCCGCCGCGGTGGACGCGCTTCTTCACGCTCGGTTCGGCCGGGTCGTCGGAACTGTCCGGTCCCTTCGGGTTGCGCGCAACGAGGCCCGACTCGGCGAGCTGTGCGTAGTACTCGGGACGATACCAGTCGGTCACCCACTCCCAGACGTTGCCCGCCATATCTTACAGACCGTACCCGTGCGAGGAAAACGACGCCACCGGCGCAGTGAGCAGGTAACCGTCGCTCTTGTCGTTGTGATCGGGAAAATGTCCCTGGAAGGTGTTCGTCATCGGCTTCCCTTCCGGCCGGAAGTCGTCGCCCCACGAGTAGACCTTGCCGGTCAGGCCACCCCGCGCAGCAAACTCCCACTCGGCTTCAGTCGGCAACCGCTTCCCCGCCCACTTCGCGAAGGCTTCCGCGTCCGCGTATGCAACCTGCACGACCGGGTAGCGATCGCGTCCTTTGATGGAACTGGCGGGGCCGCCCGGGTGACGCCAGTCCGCGCCTTTCACGTAGGCCCACCATTGCATGTAGTCGTCGAGCGGCACCGGCGCGTTCGGCGGAGAGAAGACGACCGAGCCGGCCACCAGCATGTCCAGCGGCGCGTCGGGGAACTCCTTGCGTGTCGGCGCCTTCTCGGCGACGGTCACGTAGCCGGTCGCCGCAACGAACCGCGCGAACTCCGCGTTGGTCACCTCGGTGCGATCCATGAAGAATCCGTCCACGTACACGCGATGGATGGGACGCGAGTCGGTGGTGGCGAGCATGCCCACTTCGTTGTGATCCATGCCGGTCGGCTCGGCCGCGCCCATCGAGAACTCGCCGCCTGGAATCCAGACCATGCCGTCCGGCACTGCGGCCGGCGCCAGGGCGGTGTTGACGATGGTTGCCACGAAGGTCGCTTCCCCGGTGGCGGGCACCGCCAACTGGTCGTGGATCGCAGTGTCGGCAGACTGACGAGTGGCGGTATTGGTGTCCGCTGTCGGCGAGGCGGCGCGGCCACAGGCAACGGCGGCTGACAGCGCGGCGCAGAGGAGCACCCCCTTCAACTTACCGCAAACATCCCTTCACGCCCTGGACCTTGGGCATCGCCGATGTCATGTGGATTTCGGTGCAGGCCTTCACGGCCGGGGACCGCCGCAACGAACGCGTCGCAGCTTGCAGCCGCGTCGGGAATCCAGGCTACCACAGGGGCTGGCGCGCGATGGACCCTCCAGGAGGTCGCTGATGCGACACTGAGTTCCCGGCGCGCTGAAAGCGCCGGAGGGCTCGATGTGTGGAGCGACCTCAGGCGGGCGGGTCGCCCGGCGGCCCAGGCCACGCGTGCTCCACGGCGCGCCAGCCCCCGGATCGGTACTGCGTCTTCAGACGGTCCGACCACTCGATGGCCGCCGTCCAGTCGCCGAAGTGCCGCACGCCAAGTGCAACGCCGTCGAGGAGCCAGACCACGCTGGCGCCGCGACCGGCCGGATTGACGACCCCCTGAACGTGGCGACCGTCGGAACGGCTCATCGTCCACATCACGGTAGGTTCGTCGTAGGTGGACGGGAGCGACGTCTGAGACACGGCCCGCCCACCCGCAAGCCTGATGCCAGACCACACTTGCGCGGAATCTGCAGCATTCGCCGTGTAACCTCTGCGCAGAGTCTCGGTAGGGCACGAACAAAGGGGCGGCTGGCTGCCCTACTGCACGCCGTCGCCGGCACGGCCCTTGGCGCCCGCCGCGCCAAGACTCATTGGCCCGGATCGGACGCCCACCGGCTACAATACCCGCATCGACACCGTCGCCTCGCGCCGCTCGGTTGTTTCTATCTCCCTTGCGGTGTCAACTGTCAGACGCGCTCTGTGGGTGGTGATTGGGCTGAGCGTGCTCGTGTCGGCGTCGGTCAAGGCGGTCGCTGTCGGCACGGGTCGCGACTTCGTGTTCGGGATCATTCCGGCGTTCGATCCGTCGGGGTCGCGCAACCTGATTGCCTGGGAATCCTCGATGCTCCTTGGCGTGTGCGCGGGCCTGGCCGCTGCGGTGGCCGGCACCCGCGGCATGCTCGATGACGCGTCAGCACGCGGCTGGTGGACGTTGGCGGCCGTGATGGGCCTGTTCTCGCTGGTGTCCATGACCGGCGTCGCGGCGCTGCTGCTGGGCGGTGTCCTTCCTCCCCTCGCACCCTGGGTGTTGGCCGCTGCCGGGGCGCTGGTGGCGGCGCTCGCGCTGGTGGCGGCGCAACGAGCCGCCTCGCCGCCGGTTCCGCCGTCGGTGTGGCTGGCGTTGTTACTCTTCGTGCTGTCTCGCCGCACACTCGGACAGCCCGGGGCCTTCCCGGCATTCATGGACCTGATAAGCCGCTGGGTCGAGTGGTCAGCGATGGCGGTATTTGTCGTGGCCTGCATCAAGACGCTGGCCCAGCACGCACCGCTCGTGGCTATCGACCTACGACCGCAGGAGGGCTGGCCCGCGCGGTTTCGTCGGGGGGCCTCAGCCATCGACCTGCTGGTGTGCCCATCAGCGGTGATGCGATGGAGTGCTGTGGCGATCGTGTTGTTGGTGGCCGCCAGCCTTCTGAGCGCGTGGCTGGCGAGCGCCCTTTCTCCTCGTGCCGAGTTGTGGTACCGATTTCTCTTCATGGACTTCGAAGGAAACCTGCCCACCTGGTTCTCGGCGATCCTCTTGCTGGTGGCGGGACTCGTCGCGGCCGTGGTGAGCGCGGCGGAACGGACGCGGGGAGGCCAGGTCTGGTGGTATTGGGCGCTGATGGCGGTGGGGTTCGTGACGTTCTCAGCAGACGAAGCGGCGTCCTTGCACGAGCGACTCGTGGTCCCGTTGCGAGCGCTCGTACGCGGCTCCCCGTGGCTGCGCTACCCGATCGTAATTCCAGGGACGGTGGCCGTTGGTACGGCGGTCGTCGTGTTCGGAGGGTTCGTGCGGCGCCTGCCCGCCGAGACTCAGCGGGCCATTGTTGGCGGCGCCGGCGTGTTCCTGTTCGGCGTACTGGTGATCGAGACCATTGGTGGTTGGTTCGATCCCGTCCTGCACGGCGACAACGTGCCGTACGTGTTGCTTGCGACCGTCGAGGAAGTCTGTGAGTTGACCGGCGTCACGATCGTCCTGGTGGGGGTGTTGCGCTACGCCGAACGCCACGTGGGTGTCATCAACGTGCACCTGGTCGACGACCCTGTTGGCCGGTGAACCTCTCGACGCACGACTCGCGTCTGTGCCGCGCGGGCAATCTGCACCGGGGTGTGCCCCAGGTTTGACGGCCTATGAGGCTGGCCCTCGACCCGGTGTTGCAGAAGTGATCCACGGGGCGCAGGACCTTCAGTGGTCATGTCGCTGGTCAGCATGGCATCGGTCGACGTCGTCGGCTAGACGCAAAAGTAGTCGGCCAACGCGTTCGGATTAGCCGTCCACGTGTCGCGTGTCACTGTTCCACCGGCAGCGACGACCGTCGCGCTCTCATCGATCGCGCGTCCGTTTCTGCCGGACCCTTGGGCGAGGCGTGACGCTGGCAAGCCTGCCAAGCGTGCGTCGCGCCTCGTTGACCGCCCGGCTATCTGGAAACAGCTGAGCAAACGTCCGGTTCTAGAAGCACCACATTCGTACCCTGCGCATATCGCGCGGCCGTTACGCCCCGCACGGCGTTAGAACAATCGTCTTTGTTTAGCGGGTCAGTCTATGTCGATGGCGTCTGCAATGCCGGCGCGACGATGGCGCGACGGGCCTGCAGCAGGGGCGTGAAGACGTCGGCGGGGTCGAGCCCACGCTGATCGAGCGTGCGGAGGACCGATGCGAGGATCTGCTGGGTCGCGGCGCCGCGCAGGGTGCGATTGCCGCCACAGACTTTGCGCGTGACGACGGCGGGGCGAATCGCGTGCTCGGCGCGCCAGTTCGTCGCGTCAATGGCCGGATCCCCGAGACACGTGAAGAGCGCGGCGGCGTCGGTGGTCAGGTGCGCGGCGAAGCGGCGGACGTCGGGCACGGTCGAGCGGGTCGTGGTCACGACGTCCAGGATCTGCGCCAGTAGCCGACCGCGCGAGACGGCGAAGCCGTGCGGCGACAGCCCGCCGGCCGCGAGGCGGTCGCGGAGGGCGAGCCCCTGCTGCAGGCGTCGCTGGATCTGTCGGGGCAACGGACTGCGCGGATGATCGAGATGCAGGAGCCGACACCGTCGCAGCAGAGGCGCGAGGCAGGTTTGATGCGTGGCCTGCGTGAAACGCCGATACGGCGCCCAGCCGTCCCGGACGAGGACGCCGGCGAAGTCGGCGCCCAGGAGCGCGGCCGCGTCGTCGAAGCCCCGCCCCGCCGCGATCCGATACACCGTCGTCGGCGGCGTGGCCGCGACCCAGAGCCAGTGGAGCACCCGCCCGATCTTCCAGCCGGTTTCATCCGGGCTCACGACCGGACTGTGCCAGACCGCGGTGCACAACGCGTCGTAGGTCGGCGTCGCCCGGGTGGCGACCCGCGCGCACAGGTGCGCCAGGCCGCCGCGCGTGACGTGCAGCCCGTACTGCGTGCGCAGCAGCCGTTGCACTTTGCCCAAGGGCAGGCCGAGCCCCTTGTGGCACCACACCGCGAGCGTCGTGGCCCGCGGGCCCAGATGCGTGCCGGCCGCGCCGAGCGCATCGGAGGTCTGCAGCGGATGCCGGCCTTGCACGCGGCGCCCGCACGCGCGACACGATCCGACGTGCACCCGAAACGCGCGCACGACCGGACGGACGACCGGCAGCTCCTCTTGGACCTGGGTAGCCACGTGCGTTGCGGTCACGGCGCCGCCACAGTCCGGGCAGGCGGGCGGCACGGGCGCCTCGTACGGCTCGTCGACCTGCGGTGGCCGCGGGCGGTGCGCCCGGCGCCCATACGTCCGGCCGGCACGACGCCCTGGCGGGCGGCCGGTGCCCTGCCGTCGGGCTTTGGCAAACGGCGCCGCCTGCCGGAAGCCCGCGCGCCGCGCGGCATCGAGCTGATCCTTCAGCTGGTCGTGGCGCCGCTGCAACCGATCGCGTTCGCGCGCCAGATCGGCCGTGCCCGCTCGGCGCGCACGAGCTCCTCGCGCAACCGCGCATTCTCTCTTGGAGCAACTCGGCGCGGGTGAGCCCGTCACTCGGGGGCGCGCTCGTTGGGCACGACACCGTTATGCCTGTACCCCCAAATTTGTACAAGTGCGGAATCTTGGATTCGCAGCGCGACACGCTGCCTGACTCGCTAAACAGAGTCTGGGACTCGTGCCGTCGGAGTATTCCAGTGGCCCGAGCGTGCGACGTGGGGGGATCACCAAGGCCGGCAATCCGCGCGCGCGGCGCCTCCTCGCCGGAGCGGCGTGGGCGTATCAAGGGGTCGCTCGGATCGGACGGCAGATGCTGTACCGCCAGGAAGCATTGCCCCCGGCCATTTGTGCGATCGCCTGGAAAGCCCAGCTGCGTCTCACGTCCCGGTTTCGGAAGTTGATCGCGCGCGGCAAGGCCAAGCCGAAGGTGGCGACGGCCGTCGCGCGTGAGCTGACCGGCTTCATCTGGGCAATCGCGCGGGAGGTGCCGGCGCCACCCGCATAGCTGCGCCCACGCATCAGGTCCGTCAGGTCGGCGGCATCGCGGGCAGGTGGAGAATCCTCGGCAACGTTATGGACATCAGCACGACCGATACGTCCGCGCCTAGGGCGAGGCAGCTCCGCGACGAACCACAATCTGGGCGGTACCCAACCCGCGGATACCAGCAGCGTCAACCGTCGCTAGAACGCGGTGTCGCCGACCAGACGGACCTGATGAACGAAGCGC
>JANNEJ010000117.1:0-12849 GCA_031378585.1 Acidobacteriota bacterium
CCCGTGGCCTACGCGTACGAGGTGGCGGACAAGCCCGTGGCCGCCACGCTGCTTGGCGAGGCGGTCGTGGTGTGGCGCACCGCCGATGGTCGTGCGCACGCGATGCGCGACCTCTGCATCCACCGGGGCACGGCGCTGTCACTGGGATGGGTCGCCGACGACTGCCTGGTGTGCCCGTATCATGCCTGGCGGTACGACGCGAGCGGCGCGTGCGTGCGCATTCCGCAGTCGGCGCAGGCCACGATTCCGGCCAAGGCGCGAACGCCGGTGTACCAGTGCCAGGAGCGCTACGGCCTGGTCTGGGTCTGTCTGGCCGACGGCGAACCGGCCTACGCCCTGCCCGAGATTCCCGAGCTCGAGTCCGGCGCCTGCAAGGTAGTCAACACCGGCCCGTTTGCGTGGCAGAGCGACGCGTCGCGGCAGGTGGAGAACTTCACCGACTTCGGGCATTTTCCGTGGGTGCATCCAGGCCTGCTCGGGGATCCGGACCGGCCTGTGGTGCCCGATCACAGCGTGCAGACGCGCGAGCACGTGTTGCACTACACCATCGTGCGGCCCGAGGCACCCAATAGCGACGAGTTCCAGGTGTTCGCCAATACCGACACGGCCAAGCCCGAACGGCGCAGCCGCTACGAGCTGCACCTGCCGTACACCATCGTGCTCCGACTGGGATGGGGCGGCACCAAGGGCATGGTGTACTTCTTCGCGTCGCAACCCGAGGCGCACGACCGGTGCCGGGGCTACTGCATCATTGGCCGCAACTACGACTTCGACGATCCTGATTCGACGTTGCAGGAGTTCGAACGCGTGATCTTCGGACAGGACCAGCGCATCGTCGAATCGCAGCGCCCGGAACAGGTGCCGTTCGACCTCGCCGACGAGCTGCACCTGAAGTTCGACGCGGTGGCCGTGGCCTACCGACGCGCGATGCGCGCGCAAGGATTGGGTCCCGCGCGCAGCTAGGGCCGCCGGCGGGGCTCAGTCCTTCGCGGCAATGATTTCCCGCCCGTTCATGAACGGGCGAAGCGCCGCGGGAATTTCGACGGAGCCGTCCTGCTGCTGGTAGTTCTCGAGAATCGCAATCAGCGTGCGGCCCACGGCCAGGCCGGAGCCGTTCAGCGTGTGCACGTACTCGGCCTTGCCCGTGCCCTCGGGGCGGAACTTGATGTTGGCGCGCCGCGCCTGGAACGACTCGCAGTTCGAACACGACGAGATCTCGCGGTAGGTCTTCTGGCTCGGCAGCCACACCTCGATGTCGTAGGTCTTGGCCGCGCCGAAGCCCATGTCGCCGGTGCACAGGGCCAGCGTCCGGTACGGCAACTCGAGCCGCTTCAGCACTTCTTCGGCGTTGGCGGTAAGTGCCTCGAGTTCCGCGTACGACTGATCGGGCGTCGTGAACTTCACGAGCTCGACCTTGTCGAACTGGTGCTGACGGATCAAGCCGCGGACGTCCGCGCCGTAGGAACCCGCTTCGCTGCGGAAGCACGGTGTGTACGACGTGTCCTTGATGGGCAGCAACCGGCCGGCGAGAATCTCGTTGCGGTACAAGTTCGTGACCGGCACTTCCGCAGTGGGAATCAGGAACAGGTCCCAGTCGCCGGCGATCTTGAAGAGGTCCTGCTCGAACTTCGGCAGCTGCCCCGTGCCGAACATGCTGGCGCTGTTGACCAGGAACGGCGGCTCGATTTCGGTATAGCCGTGTTCGGTCGAGTGCAGCTGCAACATGAAGTTGATGAGGGCGCGTTCCATCTGCGCGCCGGCGCCCATCAGGATCGCGAAGCGCGCGCGGGCAATCTTGGTGGCCCGTTCGAAGTCGATGATGCCGAGGGCGGGACCGAGATCCCAGTGTGCGAGGGGCTCGAAGTCGAACTGGCGCGGCTCGCCCCAGGTGCGCACCACCACGTTATCGGCGGCGCTCGCACCCACGGGCACCGAGCTGTGCGGCAGGTTTGGCAGCGTGGTCAGCAGCGCCGTGCGACGCGCCTCCACGGTCTCTAGTTCCACTTCGAGCGCCTTGATCTGGGTGCCCCGCGCCTTGCTGGCAGCGAACAAATGCGACGCGTCCAGGCCCTGCTTCTTCGCGCGGGCTACCTCGGCCGACCCGTCGTTCTGCGAGCGCTTCAGCGCCTCGAGTTCGGGAATCGCCCGGCGACGTTCGGCCTCGAGGGCGGCCAGTTCGGCGAGCTCGGCCGTGGCATCCAGCCCGCGGTGGGCAAAGGCTGCACGCACTGTCTCTAGATTGTCGCGGACAAAGAGGGGGTCAAGCATGGCGGCGCACTCAGGTGTGTATCCTATTACGAATGTCCTCACCCATTCGTAAGGCGGTCTTCCCGGCCGCGGGCCTCGGCACACGTTTCCTTCCGGCCACCAAGGCGCTGCCGAAAGAGATGCTCACCCTGGTCGACAAACCCCTTATTCAATACGGCATCGAGGAAGCCGTGGCGTCTGGCTTCACCGACATCATTCTCGTCACCAGCCGCGGCAAGAGTGTGATCGAGGACCACTTCGATCTGTCGTTCGAACTGGAGACCGTGCTCGCGGCCAAAGGCAAGCACGCGCTGCTCGAGGAAGTGCGAAAGGTGTCGAGACTGGTGAACCTGTCGTCGGTGCGCCAGGCCGAGCCGCTCGGACTCGGCCACGCCGTGCTGATGGCCAGGGGCCTCGTAGGCGATGAGCCGTTTGCCGTGGTGCTTGGCGACGACATCTTCGATGCGGAGCCGCCAGCGCTGAAGCAGATGGCCGATGTGTTCGCGCAGGCGAACGCTCCGGTGATTGCCGTGGAGCGCGTGCCCGAGGCGGAGGTGTCGAGCTACGGGATTCTTGCCGTGGAACCGGCGCCCCAGTTCGGACCGCGGGTGCACCGCATCCTCGACATGGTCGAGAAACCGGCGCGCGCCGATGCGCCGTCGAACCTGGCCATCATCGGCCGCTACATCCTGACGCCCGACATCTTCCCAGCGCTCGCGGCCACCAAGTCGGACAAGAGCGGCGAAATTCAGCTCACCAACGGGATGCGCGAGCTGTTGAAGACGCGGCCGTTCTACGCGCTCGAGGTCGACGGCGTGCGGCACGACGCCGGCAACAAGCTCGGCTTCTTGAAAGCCACGGCGTATTTCGCACTGCGGCGCCCCGATCTGGCCGACGCCTTCAAGCAGTACCTGCGCGAGATCAAGGCGCTCGACTAGCGGCGGGCTCGCGGCGCTGCCACAGGCGCGGCTAGTCGGCCTTGGCGGGCGCAGCTGGCTTCGCCGGCTTCGACGTTGAGTCGCTACTGCTGCCGCTGCCACTGTCGCTCTTGGTGCTCGACCCGCTGTCGCTCGACTTGCTGTCGGACGACTTGCTCTCAGAAGACTTACTCTCAGAAGACTTGCTGTCGCCGCCGCCGCTGGATCCGCTCTCGTTCTTGCCGGCCTTTGCGTTCGCGCTTTCGCTCTTGCTGCCGCTGCGGCCGTAGTCGGTCAGGTAGAAGCCGCTGCCCTTGAACTGAATGGCGGGTGACGACAGGAGCTTCGTGACCGCACCGCCGCACTTGGGACACGCGGCCGGATGCGGATCGGTGAACTTCTGGATGACTTCGAACCGGTGCGCGCACGCGTCGCACTCGAATTCATAGAGCGGCATGTGGCTTACTCCAGGACGTCGTCGGCGGGTCTGCCGAGCATGAGCTGACGCAGCGCCCAGAATGGCGCCGAGCCCCATCCCAGGAACGCATCGTGGAACGCGCGCAGCGAGGTCTTGCCGTCCTGCTGCTCCTGCCAGTCCTGACGCAGCTTCAGCAGCATCAGCTTGCCGGCGGCGTAGACGACATAGCCTGGGTCGAAGGTGCCACGCTCGGCCTCGCGCCGCGCGTGTGATTCCTCGAGGTAGGCTTCGTTCTGAAAGAACCGCACGCCCTGTTCCACCGACCAGTCGTCGGCGTGCAGCTTGATGCCCACCACGAAACGCGCCAGGCGCACCAGCGACTCCGCCAGCTGGCCCAGGTGCACAGTGGCGTCGCCGCGGCCGAAGCCGGCCTCGATCATCATCTGCTCGCCGTAGTGCGCCCAGCCTTCGACATACGAGGTGGGCGCAAACAAGGTGGTGCGCCGCACTCTTGAATCGACCGTGCGCAGATTCTGGAAGTGGACGAAGTGTCCCGGGAACACCTCGTGCATCGAGATGCTCCAGAGCGTCGGCAGATTCAGATCGCGCAGATGCTCGGCCTGCCGGGCCTCGGGCCACGACCGCACGACGTCGGTGAGGTAGTAGGTGGACTGAGTCTGCCGGGTCTCGAACGGGCCGGGCATCCACATGCTGGCCGTGGACCAGCGAAGGAACTCGGGCGACGCCGCGACCCTGACCTGGTCGCCGCTTGGCACCGCCACCACACCGCTACGTTCCAGAAACGTGCGCAGCTCGGCGACCTGTTCCCGCACGGTGGGAATCAGCGTGCCGGGGGCGGGATGGGCGTTCTTGGCTTTCTTCCATTCGTCGAGAGGGTCGCCGTTGCCCAGCTTGGCGGCCACGATGCGAAACTCTTCCTGCGTCTTGGCCAGCTCGCGTTCGGCAATCGCCAGCAGTCGCTCGCACGAATAGGGCAGACCCTCGTCGAGCGTGAGTTTGCGTTCGAACTTCTCGCTGCCGAGCCTGAACGAGGCCTTGGCGCGAGGACGCACGTCGGTCTCAAGATACTGAGCGTAGGCCGAGAGCGCGGTCGTGGCTTCGGTGGATGCATCGGCCAGATCGGCCAGCAGATGCATGTCGTCGAGTCCGGAAAAGGCGCGTGGCAGGTCGCTGTCGATGAAGGTCACGACGCCGCGGAAGGTGTCGATGCCAGTCTTCACGAAGATGGCCGGCGGATCTTTGATGTTGTCGCGGGCCGATTGGACCAGCCGGGGCACCTGGCGCAGCTTCGAGAGTAGACGGCGCGCGCGGTCGGTTTCGGGCGCGAAACTGAAGATCGCCTGCGAGGCCAGGCTGGTCGCCAGGATCTGACCATAGAAATGCGGGTCGCGTTCCCAGGGACGGACGCGTTCCGCGTCGAACTGCCGCGACTCGACGTTGGCCTTGACCATCCGGTGCTCGACCTGCTCCACCGGAGTCAGCGTGGCCGAGGGGATGGCGTTCAGACGCCGGGAGAAACCCGCCAGGGCCCCGAGATGGCTCTCGATGGCCGTCCGGCTCAGGTCGTCGAGCAGGTCGTCATGAACATGGTTTCCGTCAAACGTCGCGCTCGTCGGGTGCGCTTCGTAGAGGTACGCCAGGTAATTGTCGACAAAATGCTGGAAGGGCTCGGCCACGTCGCTCGGTTGTTCGGTCCGCACGCTCGGGGATCGAGCATCCCGCAATGGTACAATAAAAACCCGCCACAATGGCCGGTACGCTCTTCGTGGTCGCAACTCCCATCGGCAACCTCGAAGACATCACGTTTCGAGCGGTCCGAGTGCTGCGCGAAGCCTCGGTGGTAGCGGCCGAAGACACCCGGCACACGGGCCTGCTGCTGCGCCATTTCGGTATCAGCGTGCCGCTCATCAGCCTGCACGCGCACAACGAGGGGCAGCGCGCGGCGTTACTGATTGGCCGGATGTTGCAGGGCGAATCGGTGGCGCTGGTCTCTGATGCCGGCACTCCAGCCGTGTCCGACCCCGGCGCGAAGCTCGTAGCGGCGGCCGTGGCAGCGGGCATCCGGGTGGAGCCAATTCCCGGAGCCAGTGCCGTGATGGCCGCACTTTCCGCGGCGGGAGTCGAGGGAGACGGGTTCGCCTTCCTTGGGTTTCCACCAGTTAAGTCAAAAGACAGAAAAACATGGTTTGTTCGGTTCGCTCAGGCGAATCTCTTGGGTGCTGTCGTGTTCTTCGAGGCGCCACACCGCATCCTCCGCACCCTCGAAGAGTTTAGTAATTGGTCAAACGACCATCTAATTGTATTTCGTGAACTGACCAAGATGCACGAGAGTGTCTACCGAGGGTCACCTCGCCAGATTATTGAGCAACTCAACGTGGTGGCTGGTGAGTTCACGGTCGTGGCTCCCCAGAAGGTCGAGGACCAATCCGCTCGTGAACGCCCGTCTGACGAAGAGATTCTTAGCATGTTTGGTCAAATAGCAGATAAAAAGGGACGGGCGGCCGCCAAGGATGTCGGAGAGGCCGTCGGGTTGTCGGCCAACGAGGTCTACGACATCGTTCGCCGCTCCAAGATCTGACGGACGAGCCGGTTGCAGCCGAGAAAACTAGGGATGGCTTCTGAAGATCTGCATGTCGTAGTCCTGGCCGCCGGCAAGGGCACTCGGATGCGGTCTGCGCTGCCCAAAGTGCTGCACCGGGCTGGCGGATTGCCGCTCATCGAGTGGGTCGTGCGGCTGGCTCGATCGCTCGAGCCTCAATCGATCACGCTAGTGCTGGGACACGGTGCCGATGACGTGCGGGGCTGGTTCGCGGGCGCACCGGACGTGCAGTTTGCCCTGCAGGAGCCGCAACTCGGCACCGGGCACGCGCTCTTGCAGGCTAGGTCGATCCTTGAAGGCCAGACCGGACGCGTGTTGCTGCTTTCTGGAGACGTGCCGCTGCTGACCACCGCAAACGTGGCCCGAATGCTGGAAATCCAGGCTGCAAGGCAGGCTGCGATGGTCGTAGCCACGGCCCGAGTGGCCGATCCGACCGGCTACGGTCGTGTCGTGCGCACAGAGGGGCGGCTCGTGCGCATTGTGGAGCACCGGGATGCTTCGGATGACGAGCGCGCCATTGACGAGATCAACAGCGGCGTCTACGTCTTCGATTTGGCGCTGCTCTTTGGCGCCCTGGCCGGGGTTGGGTCCGCCAATGCCCAAGGCGAGTACTACCTGCCCGACCTGGTCGACATCTACTGTCGCAACGGGCGGACGGTGCATGCCGAGATCCTGGCCAATCCCGACGAAATTCGCGGCATCAACACACGAGCCGAATTGGCCGAGGTGGGACGGCTTCTGCAGCAGCGGACAAACCAGGCGCTCATGGAAAGCGGGGTCACGTTGGTCGACCCCGCCACCGCCTACATCGGTCCAGACGTCAGGATTGGTCAAGATTCGGTCATTCACCCATTTGTTTTTATAGAAGGAAATACGCTGATTGGCGTCAACTGCGAGTTGCATGCGGGCGTCAGGGTCGTAGATTCCACGATTGCCGACGACGTCGAGATCCTGAACCACTCGGTGCTCACCGATTCGATGGTGGGGCAGGGTGCTGATATTGGGCCATTTGCCAGATTACGTCCGAAGACCGTGCTCGGCGCGCACGTGCATATCGGAAATTTCGTCGAGGTCAAGAAATCTAAGATCGGCGAAGGCACGAAAATTGGTCATTTGTCCTATATTGGGGATGCTACGGTAGGCACTGGCGTAAATATTGGCGCCGGTACCATCACCTGCAACTACGACGGTCGAACGAAGCACCAGACGGTGATCGGCAACGGGGCGTTTGTGGGCAGCGACTCCACCTTGGTGGCCCCGGTCAGCATCGGGTCTGGCGCGTATGTGGCGGCCGGCTCATCCATTACGCTGGACGTGCCTGACGGTGCCTTGGGCATTGCTCGAGGCCGTCAGACGAACAAAGCCGGCTGGGTCGCCAAGCGCGGCGCCGGTCCACACAGCCGGTGAGCCGGACGAAGCGAGTATCGACACATGTGCGGAATCATCGGCTACATCGGACCGCGGCAGGTCGTGCCGCTCATTATCGAGGGGCTGCGAAAGCTCGAATACCGCGGCTACGACTCGGCGGGCATTGCCGTAGTGGCCGACGGCGAGCTGACGATTCGCCGCAGTGCTGGCAAGCTGGGCAACCTCGAAACGGTGCTCGCAGCCAATCCGCTCTCGGGCGAGTATGGCCTTGGCCACACGCGGTGGGCCACGCACGGCCGGCCCACGGAAGAGAACGCGCACCCGCACCGCGACTGCAAGGGCAGGATCGTGGTGGTGCACAACGGCATCATCGAGAACTACCTGGAGCTGAAGCGAGAACTGCAATCGCAGGGGCACATCTTCGTTACCGAAACGGACACCGAGGTGGTGGCCCACCTGGTGGAGCGCGAGTGGAAGAACGACGGGCTCGACGGCGCGGTGCGCCGCGCCATGACGCGCCTGCGAGGACTCTTCGCGCTGGTGCTGCTCTCGGCCGATGACCCGCAGAAGATCGTGGCCGTGCGCAACGGTCCGCCGGTGGTAGTCGGCCTTGGCGACGGCGAGTATTTCGTGGCCTCCGACATCCCGGCCATCCTGCAGTACACCCGCAACGTCGTGTTCCTGGGCGACCAGGAGATGGTCGTGGTCACGCAGGCCGGCGCGGTCTTTTCCGACCTTGCCGGGGCGACGATCGCCAAGACCCCGACGCGGGTGACCTGGGATCCCATCGCCGCAGAGAAGGCTGGCTACAAGCACTTCATGCTGAAGGAGATCTTCGAGCAGCCGGCGGCCGTGCGCGACACGATTCTGGGCCGGGTCTCGCTCGATACCGGCACGATTTTCCCTGACGATACAGGTCTCTCCGACGCCGACCTGACCAGCATCGACCGCGTCACCCTGATTGCCTGCGGCACGTCGTGGCACGCGGCGCTCGTTGGCAAGTTCTTGATCGAGGAGCTGGCGCGCGTGCCGGTTGAAGTCGACTACGGGTCGGAATATCGCTACCGCCGGCCGCTCGCCGGCCCGAAGACACTCGCTGTTGCGATTACGCAGTCGGGGGAGACGGCCGACACCCTGGCTGCGCTGCGCGAAGCCAAACAGCTGGGTGCCAAGAGCCTCGCCATCTGCAACGTGGTCGGCAGCATGGCCACCCGCGAAAGCGACGGCACCATCTACACGCACGCCGGGCCGGAGATCGGCGTGGCCTCGACCAAGGCATTCACGTCGCAGCTCGTGGCGCTGTATCTGCTGGCCCTGCACATGGCCCAGGCGCGTAAGACGCTTACCGTCGAGCAGCGCAAGACCCACATCGCCGACCTGCTGCAGTTGCCGTCGCAGATCGAGCAGGTGCTGAAGTGCGCGCCTCAAATCGAGGAGATTGCCGCAAGGTTCCACAACCGCACCGACTTCCTGTACCTCGGACGCGGCATCAATTATCCGATCGCGCTCGAAGGCGCGCTCAAGCTGAAAGAGATCTCGTACATCCACGCCGAGGGGTATCCCGCCGGCGAGATGAAGCACGGGCCGATTGCCCTCATCGACGAGCGCATGCCCATCGTGGCCATTGCCCCTCACGATCACGTATTCGAGAAGATGCAGGGCAACATCCAGGAAGCCAAAGCCCGCGGCGGTGCGGTCATTGCCATCACCACTGCCGGCGACGACACCTTGTGGCGCCTGCTCGATCCCACCAGTGACTCGATCGTGGCGGTGCCGGCCATGTCGCCGCTACTGGCGCCGATCGTGATTGCCGTGCCCCTGCAACTGCTGTCGTATCACATCGCCGTGCGCCGCGGGTGCGATGTCGACCAGCCACGGAACCTGGCCAAGAGCGTCACGGTAGAATGACAGGGACTGGGGACTGGGGACTAGGGGCTAGGGGCTAGAGGCTGAGGGCTAGGGCGTGCCGAACCTGGGTTCTGGGAACTCGGTTCTGGGGGCTGGGGCGGGCAACTGTCTAGCTGCTTCGGGAGCTGTCTTCGCACCAGGAGAGACACATCGTTGACCTGCGTGACAGCTGCACGCCCCAGCCCCTAGCCCCTAGCCCCTAGTCCCCAGTCATGGATCTTCTTTCCTCCCTCAACACCGAACAGCGCGCGGCCGTCGAGCACGTCGACGGCGCCCTGCTCATCCTCGCCGGCGCCGGTTCAGGCAAGACGCGCGTGATCGCGCATCGCGTGGCGCACCTGGTGCAGGAGCGGCATGCCGGGCTCGACCAGGTGCTCGCCGTCACGTTCACGAACAAAGCCGCGGAAGAGATGCGCGAGCGCGTCGGGAAGCTGCTCGAGGCCGACTGCCGCCCGATGTGGATCTCGACGTTCCACTCGCTGTGCGCCCGCCTGCTGCGCCGCGAAGCCCACCACCTCGGGTTGTCGCGCAACTTCACGATCTACGACTCCGGCGATCAGCAGTCGGTCGTCAAACAGCTCATCAAAGAGTACCAGCTCGACGACTCCATGTATCAACCGCGGATGGTGCTCGGCCGCATCAGCCATGCGAAAAATCGCATGGAGGGTCCCGAGACGTTCACCGACGGCTGGAATCCCAAAGACAAAGAGATCGGCCGACTCTACGCTGGCTACCTCAAGGCGCTGACCGACGCCAGCGCGCTCGACTTCGACGACCTGCTGCTGAAGGCAGTGGAGCTCTTCGATAAGGCGCCAGACGTGCGGCAGCGCTACGCGCACCGGCTGAAGTTCGCGATGATCGACGAGTACCAGGACACGAATCGCCCGCAGTACCTGCTCGTCAAGCAGCTCGTGAGCGTGCACGCCAACCTGTGTGTGGTGGGCGACCCTGATCAGTCGATCTACAAGTGGCGCGGCGCGGATGTGAAGAACATCCTCGACTTCAGGCGAGACTTTCCAGACGCGATGGTCGTGAAGCTCGAGCGGAACTACCGCTCCACACAGGTGATTCTCGATGCGGCGTCGGCGGTCGTGAGCCGCAATAGCGGGCGCGAAGACAAGCGGCTCTGGACCGACCAGGCCGGCGGGGCACCGATTGTGACCTACCGCGGCGCCGACGAGCTCGACGAAGCCGACTTCATCGTGAAGGTCGTGCGCCGCGCGCTCGAGGCCGACTACGACACGACCGCGGCCATCCTGTACCGCACCAACGCGCAGTCGCGCGCGGTCGAAGACGGGCTGCGCATGGCGGGCATCTCGTATGCGGTCCTCGGCGGCACGGGGTTCTACGAACGCAAAGAGATCAAGGACGCGCTGTCGTATCTGAAGCTCGTGCTCAACCCGCACGACGACGTGGCG
Organism: Acidobacteriota bacterium; assembly: GCA_031378585.1. Taxonomy (GTDB): domain Bacteria; phylum Acidobacteriota; class Vicinamibacteria; order Vicinamibacterales; family UBA2999; genus CADEFD01. Next base: position 10,897 of record JANNEJ010000117.1, read on the forward strand.
CTCAGACGGGTCATCAACACGCCGCCGCGCGGTATCGGCAAAGGCGTCATGGATGCGCTCGAGCGCGTGGACGCGTCGGTGCCCGACGACCGCATGGCGCCGTTGCTTGCCGGCCTCGAGCAGATCGAGGCCTCGAATACCCTGTGGGCGAAGCTCGATCATGCGGTTACCCGCGCAACCCTCGCGCCACGGCAGCTCGCCCCGCTTGCCGCGTTTCGCGACATGGTGATCGGCGTCACCGCGGCCGCCGCTACCGACCCCGTGTCTACCGTGCTCGGCTTGCTGCTCGATCGCTCCGGCTACCTGCGCGACCTGCGAGAAGAGCGCAGTGAAGAAGCCGACGGCCGGATCGAAAACCTGATGGAGCTCGTGTCGGTTGCCCGCCAGTTCGAGACGGCGGCTCTCGATGCTGGTTTGGCCGAGTTCGTGGACCGGCTGGCGTTGCTCTCGGACGTCGACAAGCCCGAGGGCAGCCGGCAGGCCCAGGCCCTGCTCATGACGATGCACTCCGCCAAGGGCCTCGAGTTCCCGGTCGTAGTCATTGCCGGTCTTGAAGAAGGCCTGTTCCCGCATTCACGTGCTCGTGAGAGTGAAGAGGACATGGAAGAGGAGCGGCGCCTCTGTTATGTCGGGATCACTCGGGCGCGGAAAGAGCTCTACCTCACGAGCGCCATGCGACGGCGGGTGTTTGGCGAGTACCAGTCGACCGAGCCATCGCGGTTTCTCGACGAGATTCCACCGCAGCTGCTCAAGCACGAGGAGTCACGGGCCGAGACGATGCGGGCATCGTCCTCACGAGGCTGGGGCTACGCGCCGAATCCTTACCGGCGGGCGCCGGAACGGTCGGAGCGTCCAGCCCGCCAGTTCGCGCCAGAAGACGAAGACCAGTCGGGCCGCGGCGGACTGAAGTCGGGTGCCAAGGTGCGGCACCCGATGTTCGGCGCCGGTACCGTGATGTCGGTCGAAGAACTCGACGACGACCTGAAGCTCGTCGTCAAATTCGTGACTGTCGGCACCAAGACACTGCGTGCCAAGTACGCCAAGCTCGAGCTCGTCTAGGTTAGCCCCTCTACTCCGAGAGATCGCCGGCAACCGCGACGCCCTCTCGCACTTCAACTTCACCCTCGGCGTCACCGAGAGCTTGGCTAATGACGCGTTTCGTCACTGTGACGAAATGTTCGTGCAGTACCACCTGGAACTGCTGGAACTCGGGCCACAACGTCGTGTCCACGTAGGTCTTCGCGACTCTCACCATCACGGTCGTGCGTCGCTGGCCGTGATACCGATACGGCTTCAGGCCGTGTCGCCTGAGCAAGGCGACGAATAGCGATCGCGACCAGGTGTCAGCCAACGAGAACCGATACTCGACGGGGGATTCGATTCGCTCCAGGGCGGCCAACCGCGCGCGGATACGATCCGAAGCGCTCTCTGCCGCCCGCCGTTCGCCGTCGCTTCCGGGCCTAGTGAATAACGCCTCGATCTTCCGGAGCTTCGCGATGAGTTGTTGTTCTTCGTCGTGCACGACGTCGTTCTCAACGCTCTCCGGTTCGTCTGTCTGGCTAACGGCAGGCATCAGCCGCCGCCGCAGGCGGTCGGCTGCATGCTATGTTAGCCGCCCGCGTCAATGTCATTTATCCCTGGCATTGGCAAGTTCTGGGCGACGCGGCTCTCGCGTCACGACACGGCCGCTATGTTCACGCTGTTTCTTGCGGAGGTGCTCGCACAACGCTGCAAGGTCGTGATTGAACCGCGCGAAGAGCTCCTCGCGCGCCGCGCGCGTTTCCTTCACGATCGGATCTTCCCACATGGCGTTACCTCTCGATCAGCTCTTGCGGCGTGCAGATGACCGGCGGATCGTACCCTGACGCCCTGCACTGTTTGTCGATTGCGCGACGGATCGTGGCATTCGCGATGTGCCTGCAATTCCACGAGAGCAAGTACTCCATGCCGTGA
>JANNEJ010000128.1:0-8568 GCA_031378585.1 Acidobacteriota bacterium
GGCGGCACACGCCACCCCGCCGGCGTCAAGGAACGACTGGCGCACCACCGCGACCTGAGTCCGGAAGCGCTCGTCATCGAGCACCTGCCGCACCGACGCGCGCAGTGTCTCGGCCGTCACCGCCTCCTTCGTCAGACAGACCCCGGCCCCCAGGTGTGCCACCTGGCGTCCCACGATGGCCTGCTCGCCCATCTGCGGGATGACCACGACGGGCACACCGTACGCGAAGCTCTCGCTGACGCTGTTCATGCCGCCGTGCGTCACGAAGGCGTGCGCGCGTTTCAACACCGCCAGCTGGGGCACGTGTGAAGCCACGACGAAGTTGGGCGGCACCGGTCCCAGCGCCTCCAGCGACACGTTCTGGCCGGTCGACAGGATCACCTGATAGTCCTCGCCGGCGCACGCGTCGAAGCACATCCGGTAGAACGCCGTGTCGGTGTTGAAGATCGTGCCGAGCGAGACGTACACCACACACGGTCGCTGCACCTGATCCCAGGGAAACGTCGCCGTCTCGGCGCGCGATGTCATCGGGCCCACGAACTGAAACTGTTCGTTGAAGGTCTCGGCGCAGGGCTGGAAGGAGCGCGACGTGTAGACGATGTTCAAGTCCGAGTGCCCCATCACCGAATCCATCACGCCCGGACCGGTGACGCCGTGTGTACGACACAGGCGGCGGTGCAGCAGAAACGCCTTGCTCATGTGACGGAGCTTTGCCAGCACGCGCGTGGCGCTCTTGGGCCGCACGCCGTGGGCCAGGCCGAACGCAAGCACATGGCGATTGAACGCGAACGTGCTGATGGAGGTCACGACGGGCACCTTCAGGACCTTGCCCAGCCAACGGCCCCACGGCGCCAGCGAATCCGTCAGGATGTAGTCGGGACGCTCCTGGCGACAGGCGTCGAGCTCCGCCTCCAGCACGCGCGCCGAGGTGCTCATGAGCAGCCACGACAGCTCGTCGGTCTGCGCGGGCAGCTGGCTCAGGTCGGCCAGAAACGCGTCTCGATACGAGCGATACCGGGCGCCTGTGGTGGCGACTTGGCTGGCAAAGCGATCGGTTGCGTAGTAGACGACCTCGTCGCCGCGCCGCACCAACTCGCGTACCAGGGGCAGCGACGGATTCACATGCCCCTGCGCCGGCAGGCTGAAGAACAGCGCCTTGGCCGGCGCCCCGCTCACGACAGCGTCCGAATGCGGTGAGCCTCGCTGTCGCTCACATAGAGCACGCCGCGACCGTCCACGAGCACGCCGTGCGGCCGCGACAGTGCGCACTGACGGGGATTGGGCTCTGGACCATCGCCCTTCTGGCCCGTGCCGAGCGCCGTGCGGATGGTGCCACGCTTCAGATCCACCGCACGAATCACGTGATTCTCGGTGTCGGCCACGTACAACACGCCGCGCCACCAGGCGAGACCCTTCGGCCCGGCCAGGCGCGCCGCCCTGGCTGGTCCCCCATCGCCCGAGTAGCCTTGCTCCCCGGTACCCGCGACGTGATGAATCGTCCGTGTGGTGGCATCCACGCGGTAGATTGCGTTGCCTTCGCGAAGGGCCACCCACAGATTGCCGACCCGATCGAGCGCGAGCGTCCGGGGTCCGTTGAGGGGCGTGCCGTTCAGTGCGGCGCCATCGGGCGTGGACAGTTTGTCGCCCGTGCCGCCATAGGTCTCGACGACGCCGGTCGCCAGATCCACCTGCCGAATCCGGTGGTTCCCGATGTCGCAGATGAGCAACCGGCGCCGACGTGGATCCACGACGATGCTGTGGGGCTGACGAAGCTGCGCCTGCGTGGCGAGTCCACCGTCTCCAGAGAACCCAGGAGCGCCGGTACCGGCATAGGTGGAGATGATGCCGGTCTTGGCCGCCACTCTCCGAATCACATGATTGTCGCGCTCTGCGATGTAGAGATGTCCATCGGCATCGAACTGGATCTCGTGCGGCATGTTCAGCGACGCGCTCGTCGCCGGTCCCCCATCGCCGGCATACGCCCGTTGCCCATTACCGGCAATCGTCGTCGTGCGACGGCTCTTCAGGTCCAGCCGGCGGATCCGTTGATTGTCGAGGTCGCAGAAGTACAACGCCCGGTCAGGGCCAAACACGAGGCCATACGGATTGTTGACCTGCCGATCGGTCAGCCCTGACACGCCGGTGCCGATGAGCGACGAAACAACCGGCGTGGCGGCCAAGGCTGGCGCCGAAGCCGGTGCCAGCACGCCAACCGCCGCCTTCAAGAGGTCGCGCCGATTCATCGGGGCCCCATCGCCGTTGCTTCGCCCCCAACTGACTGGCGAGGTCGTTGAAGTCCGTGGCCGAGATGTCGACGCCGTCGGATTTCAGGTCGGGCTTCCCCTTGGGCCCATACTCGAGCGGCCGGGTCACAAATGCGGTCCGCAGCCCCACCGCCTTGGCCGCACGCAGATCGCCCAGGTGCGCCGCGACCATCATGACGTCGCCCGGCGCGAGATCGAGGAAATCAGCGGCAGACTGATACACCTCGCGATCGGGCTTGTAGTGGCGCGCGAGTTCGGCGCCAAGGATGCAATCCCACGGCAAGCCGGAATGCTTTGCCATGTCGGTCATGAGCGAGATGTTGCCGTTTGACAGCGGCGCGATGATGAATCGCGCTTTCAAGCGCGTGAGCCCGGCCACGGCGTCGGGCCAGGGCCGCAATCGATGCCACGCCCGATTGAGCCCGTCGGTCTCGGCTTCCGACAAGCCGGATACCTTGAAGTCGACCAGGAGCTTATCGAGCGTCATGCGGTGCAGTCGATCGAGCTTGGTCCAGGGCAGCTCGCCCGTGCGGACACGATTCATGCTCGGGCCGTACCCGGCTCGCCACGCGTCGGCAAAGGCGGGCCCGTCAACGGTCAGCCCTTTTCGCTTGGCCAGCGCGTCGACCTCCTGCGCCACCGACGTGCGCCAGTCGACGACCGTGCCGAACGTGTCGAAGACCAGCGCCTTGACCCCGGCCAGTTGCGGTGGCCGCCGGTCAGCCGTCTGCGCCACAGCGGACGCGCCCGACCCGCTCACGCGGGCCCCGGTGCCGAGCATTACGACGGCCCCTGCCGTCAGGAACTGGCGGCGTGACGGGGTATCGGTCCAACGGAGCATGAGTCCTCCTGCAAGAAGTGCGTCCTCGAGCCATCGGCGGCGCGTGCGCCACAGATTATGGCGCAGACGTGGCTGAAGCAAGTGCATGCGCGGTATGATCAACGCCGATGGAGGCGACTAGGACACCGCTCGCGATTCCTTCTGACTGGCTGGCAGATTTTGAAGCCGCCTCCAGGCGACCGCTGCCGCTTCGCCTTCGCTACGCGTTCATTCACACCCACAAACCGGGACTCGACGACGGCGGATTTCGCGCGTTCGACACGTTGGCCGACTACCGAGCCTGGTGCGAACGGCAGTTGCCTGCGTGGCTTGGTTATGGCCGGGTTTGAGTACCGCCAAGCCCTCGAAATTCGAGACGCCTTCGCACGACACGACGTGCGATACCTCTTCATCGGCAAGTCCGGCGCGATCCTGTTGGGGTACCCGGACACGACCCAGGATGCCGACCTCTTCCCTGAACGCTCGCCCGGCAACGGCCGGGCTCTTGTGGCGGCCCTCCGCGACCTCGCGTTTTCGTTGACGGAAAGTGAAGCCGCTGAGATCGAGCGTGGCAAGGACTTCGTCCAGATCCGTAGCGGTCCGTTCGACGTCGATCTCGTCTTCGCGCCTGATGGGATCGAGCGCTTCAGTGACGCCTGGGCCCGACGGATCGACGTCGAGGGATTTCCGGTGTGTCATCCCGACGACATCATTGCCAGCAAGGCAGCCGCCAATCGAGTCAAGGACCGCGAGAGCCTGCCGCGTTTGAGGGCCTTTCGCGAGTACTGGATCGCCCGGCAGAAGGTCTAGCCTAGCTCGGCGTGCCGTCCATCTGCCGCAGCGCCGTCACGCCGCTTCGCATCCCCAGCAGCCAGATGGCCACGCTCATCGCGGCGGCGGTGCCAAACGACGCGGCCATCATCCACTGCTGCGGGCTCGTCAACGCGCGATTGCGGGTCTGCGCCAACAGATACACCGACGACGGCCAGCCGGTCAGGGCGATCATCGCGATCACGTAGAGCACCGCCAGCACCATGAACGCCACGCCCCCGTAGGAGCCGGCCACCTGGCTGGGGTTGTCGGCCGCAAAGCGCGGGTAGCGCGCGCCAAGACCAGCCGCGAGGCCCACGAGCGCAAACGACATGAACGCCACCGACGCTGCCGCCACCTGCTTCAGGAACGGATCGCTGCCCAGGAACTGGTTGCCCACGATCGTGAGGCACTCGGTGAGCAGCAGCACCGGCACGAGCCCGGTCCAGAACTTCGACCACAGGAAGTCCTCGAGCGAGATCGGCGCCGTGCGAATGATCCAGAAGGCCGCGCCCTCGGCGGATACCGCCGGGAACACGAAGCGTACGGTCACCGTAGCCATCACGAATCCGGCCATGCCCATGTTCAAGAACGCGTAGACGTTCTTGATCACGCCGCTCATGTAGGGAATCTTGTCGAGCTCGAGCACGCGGAAGTTGTAGAGGTACACGAGCACCAGCGCGAGCAGCAGCAGGAGCTGCGACCACTGGCTTACGTCGCGCAGGAACACCTTGAGGTCTTTCACGAAGAGCTGCCGGCGGACGGGCGACAGCGGCAGCAGCCGCGCGATGCCGTCAATCACCCGCCACTCCGCAAAGCGTGCCTTCCGGGCTTCCTGCGACTTGCTGTAGCCGGCAAAGTGCCACTTCTCGAAGGCCGCGGCCAGGCCGATGACGACGGCCGCCGCGGTGGTCCACAGCGCCGCCACGTGCAGCCAGTCGCTGCCGCCTTGCAGGCCAGCGAAGATCGCCTCGCCCGCCCAGAACGACGGTAGCAGAGGGGTCACAGGCGATTGCAATGTGGCAAAGAAGTCGGTCACGACCGGCATCGACTCCACGCGCAGGAGCCGCTCGGGCTGAATCACGCGCAGCAGGATCACGAGACTCGTGGCGAACACGAGGCCCATCAGCATCAGGATGTCGCGGGCGCGCTTGGCCGGAAACACGTTCACGAGCAGCAGCGTCACCGCCGCGCCCAGCCCCACGGGAATGACCACGAACGGCGCCACCGTCAGCGTCGCCACGAGCACGAACGACCACGGCGCGCATTTGGCGATGCCCACGCCGGTCAGCACGGGCACCAGGAACACCACCACCATCCACCCGGCCTGCCCGAGCGTGCGGGCAAAGCGTGCCATGAAGACGCGCCGCGCCGACACCGGCGCCACGAGCATCAGGCGCAGATCATCCGACAGGAAGAAGGTGGACAGCGCCGACACGACCCCGCTGAACGCCAGGAACGACAGGAACGTCAGGAACAGCCACGACAGGCCGATCCGAAGCAGATAGTCGCCAAGCTCCGCGTACTGCGCGGCTTGATACGTGACCCAGAACGCGCCGGCCACGAGCGCCGCCATCACCGTGAGGCCCATCACGCCGAACACGAGTCCGCGCAGGAGGTCGCCGCGCTCGCGCCGCCGCGCCCGGTTGCGCGACGCCCACAGCGACGGCAGCAGCAGGAACGGAAACGCCCTCGCGTCGGTGGCGGCGTAGTGTGGCGCCGGCACGCCGTGGCCTCGCAGCGGCATCGCACCCGCCCCAGCCCCCGGCCCCCAGCCCCCAGCCCCTGACACGTCTTTGGACACCTAGATGATCTCGTCGATTTCCTGCAGGCCGCTGCCGCCGGTGAGCTTCAGGAACACGGCTGTCAGCTCGTCGTCGCCGGCATCTCCCATCGCGCGCAGCTCGGCCACCGTGCCGCGCGCGATGATCTTGCCCTTGAGGATGATGCTGATGACGTCGCACATCTCTTCGGCCACCTCGAGCGTGTGCGTGCTCATCAGAATGGCCACGCCGCGCTCGCTCATCTTGCGGAACACGTCCTTGATGAGCCGTGCGCCGCGAGGGTCGAGGCCCACCATCGGCTCGTCCACGAGCACCGCTTTCGGGCGATGCAGGAACGCCGCGCTCATCACCAGGCGCTGCTTCATGCCGTGCGAGAAGCTCTCGACCAGCTCGTTGCGCCAGCGCGCCAGCTCGAACAGATCCAGCATCTCGCCGATGCGGGTGTCGATGGCGGCGTCGTCCATGCCATAGAGGCCGCCGTGGAAGCGCAGGAACTCGCCCGCCGTGAGCTTCTCGTAGATGAAGGGCCGGTCGGGAATGAAGCCGAGCGCCGCCTTGGCGCCCTCGGGCGACGTGGCCAGGTCGTGGCCGTCCACCAGGATGCGTCCGGCGGTCGGCTTGAGCAGGCCGGCGATCATGCGGATAGTCGTGGTCTTGCCCGCGCCGTTCGGACCGAGGAAGCCGTGAATCTGTCCTGGCTGCACGTCGAGCGACACGCCGTCGACCGCGGTGAACTCTCCGTACTGCTTGCGCAGGTCGTGCACGGCAATCATGGATTCCCTCGGCACGGCAGCGCCCAGCAGCCACAGGCCTGGCGTGTGGGCAGGGCAAACGAGAGCGGCCGCGTATCGGCCGCGCCGCTCAGCTCACGCCCCACGATCACGGGCGACGTGTTGGGCGCCATCTCGACGTCGAGCACGGTGAGCTTCAGACGGCCGATGAGCGGCAGAATCGCCGTCTGCTTGTCGAGGCCGCCCTGCAGCAGCCGCAGGTGCGTGGTATCGGCGGGGAACTGGTTGAACGTGGGATCGACCGGCAGCCAATAGCCGCGCGTGGGGCTCTCGTCGATCCATACCTCGGGCCAGGCATGGTAATAGAACGCTCCGCGCACCATGGCGAGCCCGACGTTGATGCGGGCGGGAATGCCAATCGCGCGCGCCATGGCCACATAGAGCGCCGTGTGTTCGTTGCAGTCGCCCACCTTGGTGCGCAGCACGTCCTTGGCCGAGGGCACGCTGATGGTGGGCTTCTTGTCGAGCAGACCGTTCACCTCGCGCACCAGGCGCTCGGCACGGGCGCGGGTGCCGGCGACGCCCTTCACGATTCGCTCGGCTTCCGCCATCACCTCGGGGTCGTCGCTCTCGAGAAACGTCTCGGGACGCAGATACCGAGTCAGGTCGGGATCGACAGGCCCGGCCACGAGCGCGCGTGGATCGAGCACGTCGAGCACGCGGCCGTCGAAGGTCTGCGTGCTGCTCGCGAGGTCGAATGCCGCCATGTCCACGCCGTTGAACTCCACCTCGAGGCGCGTCACGTCGGTGGGCTCGGTCACGGGCGTGCGCATCGTCGGCACGATGGCGGCCGCCTGCAGCATGTCGGATCGGACGCGGCTCGACACGGCCAAGGCCTGGGCCTGCTCTGCCGTCTCGCGCACCGACATCAGGCCGAGCGGACTCTCTTCCCGCACGATCTCGCCGGTGTCGGTAATCCACGCGGTGGTCGTGAGTCCCGAGAAGCCGAGCTGCACCTTGAACGCCGGAATCGGCCGCCCGCCCGCGACCACCACCTCGCGGCCGCTCACCTCGACCACGACCGGCGCGTTGCTGAGCGTGGCCGGATCGAAGACCATCAGCTCGTGACGCGCACCGGCCTTGAGGCCGGCACTGGCCAAGCGGCGTGCCAGGTTCAGCATCAGCGCCGGCGGCTCCTTCAGGGTGCGCACTTCGGTGCGCGTGCTGCCCGCCGAGGTGATCTGGATGGTGAGGGTCAGTCCGTCCACGGCGCCCGAGAGCTTCAGCGGCCCGGTTCCCGGGTCGAGCGAGAACTCGAACGACTGCAGGGCAAACGCGCGGTCCACGCGCGCGGTCGTCTTGATCGCGGCGGGGGTCGTCGCGCCAAGCAGCGACATCTGCAGACGCCCGTCTTCCTGGAGCTCAAATCCGTCGTCGGTGGCCACGGTCTGCCCCACCGTGAAGCCGACCTTCTCGCCGCGGTAGTACACGCCGCGCCACTGGGCCGTGGTGCCATACCGTGCAAGATCCGTGGCCAGATTGGCGCCAGAGGCCTGCAAGTACGCGCGCTGGACCAGAACGCCCATGCAGGCGACCCACGCCGCCAGCACGGCGTACGACAGCGGCCGCGTCATGCGTCGCGACAGGGGGCGCAAGGCCCAGAACCGGGGGCGTGCGGGCTCGACAGACACCGCTTGACGTATCGGCCCGAGGGGGCCGCGCCGTGAGTGCGGGTCGGCGGCCATTCAAGGCGCACCCCGGCGGGCGAACGGCCGCTATTTGCGCGGCTTGCGCGGCGACTGCATCCGGGTGTCAGGCACGAAGTGCTCCAGGGCCGGCATCTTCACCGCGGGCAGCGTCGTCTTGTCCATCACCGCTCCGGCAGCGATGAGCTCGTTGGCCTGCAGCAGGAATGCCGTGAGGGCGTAGACCTCGTCGTCGGTGAGCGAGCCGGGCGCGGTCGGCGGCATGGCCCGCCGCACGTAGTCGAAGACGGTCGTGGCGTAGGGCCAGTAGTTGCCGATCGTGTGCGGCAGTTTCGGGTCCTGCGAGAACGGAAAGCCTGTGCGCGGCTCTCGCCCGACGAGGATGTCGTTTGGGCCTTCCGTGCCGGTCTTGCCGTGACACTGCGCGCACTTGGTGGCGTAGATGGCGGCGCC
>JANNEJ010000135.1:0-1597 GCA_031378585.1 Acidobacteriota bacterium
AGCGCCTGGAGTGCGACGAGCCCGCCCATCCACAGCGGAGGCTCGCCACTGGCGATCCACAGACCGAGACTGACCATCGTGGCGCCCGCGAGCAGGCCCAGGGCCACAGGCACCCAGAGCGGCACCGTGCTCGTGGTGGCGCTGGCCCACGCGCCGAGCGCCGCCGTCGCCGCCGCGTGCGGCATGTCGGGCCCTAGCACTGAGAGGTCTTCACGCAGCGCGTCTCGCGCAGCCAGGTCGGCCGCCGCCGCCTGGCGGGCGCGCGCGTCCTCGGGCGTGGCGGGATGCAGCAGCCAGCTGGCGAGTGTGGCCTGGCCAGCTTCGGTCCGCGGCGTCGACAGCAAGTCGAAGAGACTGGCGGGTCCGAAGATGTCGAGGTCGTCGGCGTAGGGATGATCGGGCGGCAGGAAATGCTGGCCGGTCGCACCTCGGCCCTGCCAACGATCCTCGAGTCTGGCGATGCCGTCGTCCACGCAGGCCAGGATCCGGCGCTCGCGGGTCTGGGCCGCGAGCAGCCGGGCATGGGCCACGGCAAGGCCGACAAAGGTCAGAGCCGGCAGTACGAGCCAGAGTGGCGCGAGGTGGCCGGTGCCAAACGTGAGCACCGCGGTTACCACGGCCGCGCCCGCGGCCGCCAGGCGCAGGTTTGCGAGGCGGTGGTGGCGAGCGTCGAGGGCCGCGTCGTCGGCTTTCAGCCGGTCCCGCCGGCTCGCGTACGCGGCGGCTACGGCCGTACGATTCCGTCGATGGTCCACAGATACAACGTGCGGCGGTGACCCGAGCTGTCGGTGAAGGTGTCGACCTTCGCCGGGGCCCAATCGCCGAAACCGAAGTTGTGCGCCACGATGCGCGTACCGGGTTTGAGGGCCCGCGTGAGGATCGGACGCAGTTTCAGGTTCGAGGCCGTGAGCAGATATGTTGTCACCACTGTGGCCGTCGAGATATCGGTTGTCAGGGCGTTCTCGAGCTTGAAGGTCACAAGGTGCGTGACGCCCTCGCGCTTGGCGTTTGCGTTGGCCTCGGCGATGCGCTGCGGGTCGATGTCCACGCCGATGCCGCGCGCGCCGTAGATCTTCGCTGCGGTAATCGGAATGCGCCCGTCGCCGCATCCCAGATCGATGACGACGTCGGCCTTCGTGACCCTGGCGAGCGTGAGCATGCGGTCCACGACCTCTTGTGGCGTCGGGACATAGGGCGCCAGATTCGGCACGATGAGGCGCGCGGTGCCCGTCGGGGCGGCTTGGCGGCTGGCCCCGAGCGTGGTCGTGGCGACGGCCACGCCCAGCGCCAAGACGACCCCGAATGCTGCACGACGCATGCGCCAAGCATACTCAGATTGGCCGGCTCATGATTGGAGCGGCGGGTAACCCTCAGCGCTGCATCATTTAGGGCGATAGGCCGGTGCAACCACGCGCAGTCGAAAATCCTCGATTTTTCGAGCATTTTCAATAGTCAGAGGGCCGAGCCTCGGCTATAATGGTCAGGTCCTTGAGGGCAGACTACCCGCCCTTTCGACCTACCCATCCTTGGAACGGGGGCCACGTGTCATTTTCGGTCGGCGACAAGGTCATCTACCCCAATCACGGTCTCGGCGTCG
>JANNEJ010000150.1:0-4149 GCA_031378585.1 Acidobacteriota bacterium
CGTGCTCGTGGCCCACGAGCAGTCGGCCGGCGTGGGCGCGCGCGCGGGCGCGCGCATCGGCCTGCCGCAAACGACGTTTGCCCGCCGCCTGCGCCAGGCCGACACCGATCGCATGCTGACGTCGCGTTCCGCCACCTGGAGCACCGTGCGTGACGCCCTCGGCGCCGTGGTCGGCGCGCCCGACCTGCCGGAGGATTGCCTGGCCGACCTCGTCGACGCGCTGCTCCTCGAGGTCGTGCTGGAGGCCGTGCCGGCGCCGCTGGCCTATGCGGCGACGCTGATGGGCCTCTCGACGCCCACCATGAAGCAACGGCTGGCGGCGCGCGACGCGGTGGCCTGACACCGACGCCCTGGGCCTGGTACCCGCCGTATGACGCCCGTCATGGCGGGCCTGGCAACGCTCGCCTAGGCTTGCGGACCCAGGAGGAGTCCGTCATGCCTAAGTCGCTCATCACCCGTGCAATCCGTTTCGGTCTGGCCGCCGCCCTGGTGTCGCTCGTCACCTCTCCCGCGGTTGCCCAGGCGCCGAAGGACATCGTCGAGGTCGCCGTGGCGGCCGGCTCGTTCAAGACCCTGGTGGCGGCGGTGCAGGCGGCCGGCCTGGTCGACGTGCTCAAGCGTCCTGGGCCGCTCACCGTGCTGGCGCCCACCGACGAGGCGTTTGCCAAGATCCCGAAGGCTGACCTCGACGCGCTGATGAAAGACAAGGCCAGGCTCGCGGCCGTGCTGCAGTACCACGTGCTCACGGGCAGCGTGACCGCCGGCGACCTGAAGATGATGAAAGACTTCGGCACCGCGCACGGCGGACGCATCCAGATCGCGGTGAGTGGCGCGACGCTGAAGATCAACAACGCCACGGTGGTGAAAGCCGACGTCCCTGCGAGCAACGGCATCATCCACGTGATCGACACCGTGCTCATGCCCAAGTAGGCCGGTCCGGGCGCCCGCCACCGGGTCCCCGTGCCTGATATGACCGCCGTCATACCAGGCCGCGACACCGTGTCGCACTCTTGGCGGCAGCAGACGTCCATGGCCATCCCCATCCAGTTCCCGGACCTCGCGCACTGGAAAGCGCAAGTCAAGTGCCAGACCGGCTGTCCGGTGTCGACCGACGCCGGGCGCTACGTGCAACTCATCGCGGAGGGCCGGCTCGAGGACGCGTTTCTCGTGGCGCGCGCGCCGAACCCGTTCGCATCGGTATGCGGGCGCGTGTGTGCTGCGCCCTGCGAGGACGCATGCCGGTGCGGGGCGATTGACGCCCCCGTGTCCATCCGCGCGTTGAAGCGGCATCTGACGGAGCAGTACGGCGTCGAGTCGATTCGTCCAGACACCCAGGATCGCCTGCACTCCAGCGGCGTGGAGGAAGGGAACCGGTATGCGGGGCACCTGCCGATCCCGCTCCACCGCCGGGCGCCGTCGGTCGTGCCCGCGGGTCCCAGGCGCCGAGTGGCGGTGATCGGAGCCGGACCGGCCGGTCTGGCGGCGGCTCACGACCTGGCGCTCTTGAACTACGCGGTCACCGTGTTCGAGGCCTCGGCGGAACCCGGCGGCATGATGCGCTTCGGCATTCCGGAATACCGCTTGCCGCGTACGTTGCTGCGGGCCGAGATCGATCGCATCGTGGCGTTGGGCGTCGACCTGCGCCTCAGCTCGCCGCTCGGGCCGGACTTCGGCGTGCAACAGCTTCGAGCGCAGGGATTCGAGGCCGTCTTCCTGTCGGTGGGCGTATCGACCGGTCGTGACCTGCAGGCGCCCGGGGTAGAACTCGATGGCGTCGTGAAGGCGGTCGATTACCTGCTCAACGTGAATCGCGGCTACCGGATGGATCTGGGCCGGCGCGTCGTCGTGATTGGCGGCGGCTTCGTGGCGTTTGACGCGGCCCGCACGGCGATTCGCGCCGGACGCGAGGCCGAGCGCGCCGAGCTTGGAGCCGAGACCGACGCCCGTGTGAAAGAGGCGATGGACTCCGCGCGTGCGGCCCTACGCGGCGGCGCCACGGAAGTCACGGTGGTGTCGCTCGAGAGCTTCGACGAAATGCCGGTGCTGCGCACGACCCAGGGGCACGAAGAACTGGAAGAGGCGCAGCGCGAGGGCGTGCGCTTCGTGACGCGGCGCGGGCCGCGACGCTTCCTCGGCGACGGCCACCTGTCGGCGGTGGAACTGCGCGGCGTGCAGTCGGTGTTCGACGAGACGGGCCGCTTCGCGCCCAAGTATGCCGACGACGACACGATGACGATCGAGGCCGACGCCTGCATTCTGGCCATCGGCCAGAAGCCCGACCTCTCGTTCCTGACACCGGCCGACGGCGTCGAGTTGAACCCGGGTGGCACGATCCGGATTGATCCCGCCACGCTGGCCACGAGCGCGCCGGGCATCTACGCAGGCGGCGACGTGGCCTTTGGTCCGCGGAACCTGATCGAGGCGGTGGCCAACGGGAAGCGCGCGGCCTCGTCGATCCACGCCTATCTGGCGGGGCAGGACTCGCGGCTCGAGACCCACCTCGACGTCGAAGCGCTCGTCACCTCCCGCTACCGCATGTCGGCGGGGTTCGAGCGACTCGACCGCGAAGCGCCGCCCACCCTCGACGTAGGACGCCGCACCGGCATTGCCGAAGTGGAGACCGGCTACGACGCCGCCGACGCGCGGCGGCAGGCCGAGCGCTGTCTCGTCTGCCACGTGCAGACGATCTACGACCCGGAACTGTGCGTGCTGTGCAATCGCTGCGTGGACATCTGCCCGGAGTACTGCCTGTCGTTCGTGCCGCTGGCCGAGCTCGACCTCGCAAACGACACGCGCGCGGTGCTGGAGGCGCGGGCGCAGGCGAATGGCGCTCCTCTGACGGCCCTCATCAAAGACGACGACCGGTGCATCAGGTGCGGCCTCTGCGCTATCCGGTGCCCCACGGAGGCCATGACGATGGAGCGCTTCACGATCACCGAGCGGTGGACGACGCTGGCGGGCGCCGCAGACGAGGCCGACGCGGCCAGCGCGGCACGGGGGAGCGAACAGCCATGAGTACTGACGCAAAGCCCAGCGACCGCCGGGATTTTCTCTTGAAGCTGGGCACCGGTGCCGGCGTCGCCGCCATCACGGTGCAGGCCGCGGCGTCGCTGCGTTCACTCGTGCCCAACGTGTCCTACGACGCGCCCACGACCGTGAAGCGCGTGCTCTTCGGCTATCACATGTGGCGCGTCAGGAAAGACGGGGGGCTCGCTCGGGCGGACCTGGAGGGCGTGCTCCCACAACCTCGGACCACAGCGGCGGTGTCGACCAAGACCTACACCCTGCTCGGCGTGGCCAGGGGCACGGCGCCTACGGTGACCGCGCGCACGCTCGAAGCCGCCGACACGACGGTGAATGCCGTGCCGGACCTGGTGCGCCGGGCGGCCATCGCCATTCTCGGGACCATCGCGGTCGTGAGCATCATGTCGGTGTTCATTGCCTCGCCGCTCGAGGAGCCCGCCAACGCGCTGGTCACGCCGAATCCGGCGAAGGCGCCGTGGTACTTCCTGTGGCTGCAGGAGATCGTGACCGACACCACCTTCACGATTGCCGGGTTCACCGTGAATGGCGCGTTCATCGGCGGCGTCGTGCTGCCGGGCATTCTGCTGTCGGCCTTGACGTTCTGGCCGTGGCTCGACCGCTCTCCCTCGGCCGTGGCCGGCGTGTGGCTCCCGCGCGAGCGGCGCATGCAGAACCTCGTGTTCCTGCTCGTGATCGCCGGCGTGCTGGCCCTGACGTTTGTCGGCATGGCCATGCGCGGCCCCTACTGGAATCTGTACTGGCCGTGGGAGACCTGGCCGGCCATACCGGGGAGGATCTGAGATGGAGAAGCGCACCTCCTCGCCCTATCCCGCCGTCGACCGCGTCGTCATGGCGCTTATCGGCGTGGTGCTGGTCATTGGCACCGGTCTCTTCGTGTGGGCCGACCGCGCGCACGACTGGCGCTACTACCAGTTGGAGTTCCGGCGGCAGGTCGCCGAGCAATTCGGCGCCGACAAGGCTGCGATTCTGCCAGCCGGCGTGCAGCAGATCTGGGTGGCCGACTTGCGCCGGGCCGACCGGTGCATCACCTGCCACCAGGCCATCAACTACAAGGGCTTCGAGAAGGCCGAGCAGCCCTATCGCACGCACCCGGTCGACCCGCTC
>JANNEJ010000172.1:0-2298 GCA_031378585.1 Acidobacteriota bacterium
GCTGCGTGGTGAAGAACTGATCCTTGGGCGTGACAAACGACTCGAGCGTGCGCGAGTCGTACATCCGGCGGTCGGGCGCCGGGTTCGCGTTGAACGTGTCGGGGAAGTCGAGGAACGGCACGACCGTGGCGCCTTGCGCCAGAGCCGGCAGCACCCAGTCGGGCACGCCCATGATGCCGAGGCCCGCGGCCGCGAGGCCCGTGCGCAGGATGTTCCGCCGTGTCTGCTGTTCGCTCATATCTTTGGTTCCTTTCAAGGGCCGTATGCGCTGCCCGAATCGCGCCCATCACAGTAGCGCGGCGACGCGCTGCACGGCAAGCCGAATCGGGCCTGGGCGTCCGGTCGGACACACGGCCACGGCGGCCCGCACGAGTGACTCGAGCGTGCAGTACACGGCGCCAATCCAGACCGTCGGATTGGTCGTCGTCAGCCCGAACCACGGCTCGACCGTGAAGTACCGCCAGCCAGCGAGCGACGTGCCGTACCACTCGATGGCGAGGGCGAAGACGAACAGCGTGGCACACAGCCGGGGGTTCGCGCTGAGCCGCACGTAGGCCACAAACGCGATGAACCACGCCGCGCCGAACGTGTCGAAGCCGTGCCACGCCGCGAAGGCGACGTAGACGCCAAACAGGACAACGACCGCCGAAGGCAGCCAGTCCGGCGCCGCGCGGCTCATGCGCAAGGCGGCAGCGTAAACAATCGCGTGTCCGGGCGGAATGAAGAGCGGCAGGTTGAGGAGCCGGTATTCGTAGAGGCCCCACACGTCCTTCAGGAACAGCTCGCCGAGGGTGGCGAGAGCCACGCACGCGGTCAGCTCGCGTCGCTCGCGCGGCGCGGCGTGCCACATAATCCACCCGAGCACGGCCCAGGTGGCGGCGGAGACCACCGGTTGTGCCCACCCGGCGCCGCTGGCGTCAAGGGCAATGCCCACGGCAAGCGTGACCAGCACGAGGGGCACCACGGGCGAGTGCACGTCTGTGGCCCACAGCGTGGATTCGGTGGTGGCCGCTGATGGCATGCGCACGTCGATTATACGAAGGTTGTCCCCATGGTGGCCGTCTGCTCGGTCCCTACTGCGGCGTGATGACCACGTTTCTGAAACGCGCCTCGGTGCCAGGGCCCACCCAGAGACCGACCGCGCCAGGCGCGACGGCATGCTTGAGGTCGTCGACCAGCAGCACCGGCTGCGGCCCGCCGTGCACGAACAACCGCGCTTTGGCGCCGTCGACCGTGATCTTCACCTTCGTCCACTCGCCCGGCATCAGGTCCACATAGGACTCGTACTTGCCGGGCGTCTCGGTTCGCGACCGCTGCCATGGATACTCGGGGAACGAGATGTACTGCGACGCGTGATTCCGCCGTAACTGGTCGTCCGCACGGCCATTCGTGGGGCGCAGATAGAGGCACTCGAACCGCGTCACATCCGCCGCCACGCGAAACGCCACGCCCACAAAGCCACGCGCACCCCCGGCCGCCCCTGCGCCGGGTGCTCCGGACAGCTCCAGCTCAATTGTCCCGTTCCGAAAACCCGCGGAACCCTGGACGATGGCCAGCTGGTCTTCGGTCTCACCAGCCGCCGTCACGTAGAACGCGCCGTTGCGCGTAGTGACCGACACCTTGTGCGGCGTCACCTTCCCTGCGCTATCTGGCTGCGCCCACAGACCGGTCGCCAATACCAACAACAGCGTCATGCGCATCGTGAGGCCCCCTCCAGCTGTGTGCGTGGCCTTCGGTCAGTCGCACCGCATGCCTGCTGTCGCATGGTAATTGAGACGAGGGAGCGTTGAACCGCGAGACCGGAGTGTCAGGGGACGGGCCGGGGGACGAGGCGCACGCGCGGTGTTTGGAAGCCAGACCGGACCGTCCCGTTCGCCGTTGAATTGAGCTCGGGGCGTCGCCCGCCGCCCGGGGAGGATCCGATGGACCGTGTGCGTGACTTGGCGTACTACCTGATGGTCGTCGTGGTGGTGGGGGTGTGCAGCCTGACCGCCCTCGCGCAGTTTCCCCGCGAACGCGGACCGGCGGCGGGTCAATCCAGGATCGTGTCGGGGGACGACATCGGATTCCGCGTCGAGGGCGCGGATCCACGAACTGGCAATCCCACGGGCGTGTGGGTCATCAAGGTGAATGGCGCCTGGGTGGAGGTGGCCTCCGTGCCGGTGATCAGGCCGGCAAAGTAGCGACGGCAAGCGTCGCGTTTTGGCGTCCCCGATTTTCGCGAGTTGGAACCCGATCTATCAGTGGCTCCGTGCAGTGGACAACCTACGCAGGGCGGCATGAGCCCCAGAGGCTACA
>JANNEJ010000176.1:0-2200 GCA_031378585.1 Acidobacteriota bacterium
CTCCTCGAGCGGCGTGTAGATGTTCGGCGTCACGCGCAAGGCGCGGTACGACATCTTCGCGTCGTCGGGATTGTCGTGGCCGATGGCCACGATGACGATGCGGTACTTGTCCCACAGGTGCTGCACCAGTTTGTTCGCGTCGACGCCGTCGATGGAGACCACGGCCAGGCCCCATGTCTGGCCTTCGGCGAGATTGGAGTGAATGCGAATTCTTGGCTCGTTCTTGAGCGCGTTCGCCCAGCGCAGCGTGAGATAGCGCAGGCGGGCGGCCTTGCGTTCGATGCCGATGGCCTGGTGAAAGGCGATGGCCTCGTTGATCGCCGCCTTCGCGCCAACGGCGTGCGTGCCGATCTCCTCGAATTTGCGGATGTCGGTGTCGCGCGTGGCCGGTGCGGCCTGCAGCGGCCAGGTCGAGGCGATGCGCTCCCGGCGTACGTACAGCATGCCGGTCCCCATGGGCGCCAGCAGCCACTTGTGCAGCGACACGCCGTAGTAGTCCATGCCCAGGTCGCGCAGCTTGAAGGGGAAGTGGCCCAGGGCGTGCGCGCCGTCCACGATTGAGATGATGCCGCGCGAGCGGCACAGCTCGCTCAATTCCTTGACCGGGAAGAGCTGTCCCGACTGGTTGGTGATGTGGCAGAAGTGCATCACCTTGGTCTGCGGCACGATGGCGCGGGCGAGACGGCCGAACAGATCCTCGCCGTTGGTCGGCACGGGAAAGTCGATGCGCGTCAGCTTGATCTTGTCGCGGCGCACCCGCTGGTCCCAGGTGGTCAGCATGCGGCCGTAATCCTGCTCGGTCGTGAGCACCTCGTCTCCGGGCTTCAGGTCGATGCCGTTTTGCGCAATCTGCAGGGACTCGCTCGAGTTCCTCGTGATCGCGATCTCCTCGGGGTCGGCACCGAATTCCTGGGCGAGACGCCGGCGGGTGGTCTCGGCGTTCCGTTCCGTCATGCCGCGGTGGTACACCGGCGCCTGGTTCGCCCAGTCGTCGTAGCGCTTGCACGCCTCGTGCACCACGGTGGGAGCCGGGCTCGAGTTGCCGTTGTTGAGGTTGATGATGGTGCGGTCGAGCGTGAAGGCAAACTGGATCTCCCGCCAGTAGTCTTCGTCGGCTGCCATCTGCGTGGGCGTCCGCCCGCCCGCCGCCGCTTGCTCGGTCAGTGCCGCCACCTCGGCGATGCCGTACCGGGCCACTGTGAAGGCGGCGCTGGCGGCGCCCCCGGTGAGTCGCAAGAAATTTCGACGGCTTCGCATGGGCAGCCCTCCGCAGGCAGGTGTCGTGGCGGCAGTTTACACGGGCGCAGGGCTCCGCGAATCAATATCCCTGGGCGAAGCCTGTCGACGACGGAATATCTTGTGGCATTTGCCAGGCAGAACGTGCAAAATCTTTCGGGCGGTCAGCCCGCCCAAACCACTGGCCACGGATCGCCCTTGACCAGTCAGTGCGGGTGTGTGCTATGCTCGCAAGGTTCTCGTGGTCCTAGGACGCCCTATCTAGGACCGTCCGCTCCTCGTCGCGTCGACTCCCGGTTTGCGGGGCGGCCACGATCCGGAGCACCGTGACGCCGTTTTTCGCGCGCCGAGTCACCCTCGGAGCGTGGTGCGTCCGCCGGTGCCGCAGATTAGACAGCAGGGATTTTTCGCGCGTCGGGTGCCAAGCCGCAAGGCTTTCAGGCCCGTCGCCAACACGAGCGCCGCCGTGGCATTGGGCGGAGCCCGTGGTGTCAGCGGTGGACTATCTCGCCTGCCTTCGTGGCTGGGTGATGCGGTGGCGTGAGCCATCGTGGGGTGACGCGGGCCCGACGAACCCGTGCGAGTGGAGAGATCGTGCCGACGATCAGCCAGTTGGTCCGGAAGGGCCGCGACGCGGTGAAGTGGAAGACCAAGAGTCCGGCGCTGCAGGAAAGTCCGCAGAAGCGCGGCGTGTGTGTGCGCGTGTTCACGCAGACGCCCAAGAAGCCGAACTCGGCGCTGCGCAAAGTGGCGCGCGTGCGCCTCACCAACAAGATTGAAGTCACGACCTATATCCCCGGCGTGGGCCACAACCTGCAAGAGCACTCGCTGGTGCTGATCCGCGGGGGCCGAGTCAAGGACCTGCCGGGCGTGCGCTACCACGTGGTGCGCGGCACCCTCGACGCCGTGGGCGTTCAGGGGCGTAAGCAGAGTCGGTCGAAGTACGGCGCCAAGCGCCCGAAGC
>JANNEJ010000185.1:0-3565 GCA_031378585.1 Acidobacteriota bacterium
GTGGCCATCCGCCGTAAGGCCTCGACCGAACGAACCGGCGGGCTGAACCTCGTGCTGCCGCCCAGCCGCTGGATGACCTTCTCACCGCTCGAGGCCTGCGCCGCGGCGTGCGGCACCGCGCCCAGGCTGCCGAGGATCGCGACGAGCGCGCCCACGACGGCAAATCTCGCTGACTGTCTCACGTCCATAATGTTCATCCGATTGTCCCGACACCATGCAAATCCGGCATGCTCGGAGGCACCCATATCAGCGGAGCAGACCCTCTTTGGTCATCTGGGTGGCGACCCGCCCGGCCAGCTGCGTCACGAACTTGTCGACGTCCGACGGATTGGACGTCTGGCTCGTGGCACCCCAGATCAAGCGGTCCTGACCGAGCGAGTAGACGAGGGTCTCCACCGTGACGATCCGGTCAGTGCGCAGGTAGCCCGGCTCGCGCACCGAGGCCCAGCCGTAGCGGTAATACCCGCCGTAGAAGCCCCGATAGTAGGGCTGCGCCGACCACATGCCCGGGGTGTAGGTGGTCTCGGTGCGGGCTCCCACGGCACGCATGACGACGACGCCGTCGACCTTTTCAGCGTCAAAGCGGGCCTTCGTGGCGGCCTCGTTCTCCGGGTCCACGCCGGCCATCGTGTGGGCCGGCACGCCGTTGGCTCCACGAGCGGTCAGCGCGCGCGCGAGCGAGGTCTCGGCCTCCCGGCGCGTGGTTTCGTTGGGCGACATCACGATCGCGACCACCTTCTTTGCGGCCAGCGTCACGGGCTGCGCATCGGGCGCCTTCCACGTGGACGTGAACGACGTCGTCGCGCAGGCGGCGGACACCAGCACGAGGGCGAGCGCGGAGGGCAGCGAAGAACTGTTGGTTCGCATGATTAGAACGCCACGACCCTGTAGCTCAGGCTGGCGCCCTGGTAGAACGGCTGATAATACGCGCCGCCGCACTGCTGATACATGGCGCCGCCACGAATGATCTGCGTGCAGCCCCCGGGCAGGAACGGCACCACGACGCCGACCATCGGCGCCACGACGGCTGGCCCAGCCACGACCACCACCGGCGGACGCGCCGCGCTGGCGATGGCGCCGCCGACGATGGCACCGGCAATGAAGGTGCCCGCGCCGCGGTCGCGACGATCGACGTCGACATGCACGTGATGATGGCGGTCACGGCCGTAGTGGCGGCGACGATCGGCAGAAGCCGGAACCACCGAGGCGAGGCCCAGGATGACTGCGAGCAGGGCAACGAGCGAACGTGAGGAAGTCATGGATGTCTCCTGCGGGGTTACTGCTTCACGACGGGCGCGAGTTCCACGGTGATCTTGTGCGCCGACGGCCCCGGAACGAACGTGAACAGGTCGGGCGAGAGGCCGGCGTTGAGGCGCCACTCGGAGAACTGCGAGATCACCCGCGGGGCGCCGGGAATCGCCTTGAACGTGACCGCCATGCGACGCACCAGCGGACGGTCGTCGGTCGTGATCCACAACTGCCAGTCAGCGTCTGCTTCGCGGCCGGCAATCTGCAGGCACTCCGTGTCGCCGATCCGCGCAAGGCCCACCACGGTGGCGCTCACGAGGCCGTCGAGCGCGAAGGTGTAGGGATCGCTCGCCACGAGCGCCGCCGCCGGGAACGACATGCCGAGCTGCTCGCCGATGAAACCGATCGCCTGATCGATGGTGGCGGGAGCCGGCGCCGAGCCGTAGAGCAGCGTGGCGTCGTCCTGCATCGTGACCGTCTTGCCGTCATACCACAGGCTTCGCCCCTCGTCGCCGATGGACTCGACCTGGAGTCGATCGGGACGCCTGGCCGTGACCCTGGAGTCGTACGACATGATCAACATCTGGCCGCTGTCGGTGGCCTCTTCACGCAGCGTCTGCACGCGGAACTGGACGACGGACGACGCCTTGAGCGTGTCACTGACCGCCTTGATGGCGGCCAGCGCCTCCGGGCTCCGGGGCGCGACGGCAGGCGTGGCCTGCGCGGCCAGCCAGGCCGGAGTGAAGAGCAGCGAGGTGGCCGCGAGGGCCACGGCCGCACCGTGCCGCAGGGGGGAAAGTGTCAAGTTGTTCCGTGCCTTTCTATAGAATCCAGAGGACCAACTGGTCGCATGCCCGTCGGGGGCACGCCGCGTCTGGGTCATTGGGTTCGAGCCTGGGTGCAGCCTATCGAGCAGGCGCCCCCCCACGCCATGCCACTTTGGTGACATAGGCATCGCCCGCGGCGCGCCGTATGTTGGACTGCCGCTCGTCGGTGGCGAAGGAGGACCGTCTTGTGAACCGGCTATCACCTGCTGAGCGTTCGGTCGTAATCGGCACGTTGGCGGCGCTGTCATTCTGCTGGCACGTGTCGGCACAGGAGCGTCGGGACGAACCCGCGCCGGTGCTGACCGCGTCCGCGGTGCTCGATGCGGAGGAGCGTGCCGGGCCTCACTACAAGGTCGAAGAGGCCGTCGACACACCGGGCTTCTACCACGAGTTCACGATCACGTCCGACTTCGGCACGTTCGACGCCGTGGGCCGATCGCAGCTCGCCGTGCGGCGCCAGGAGGTGTCGGCTCTCTCCGCCCTGCTGGCCGTGTCGAAAACCGAAGTGTTCGTAAAGGCGATGGGTGAATCGCTGGCCGCCGTCGGCTCGGGCGTCGTGAACGCCGTGACCGACCCGGTGGCGACGGCCAAGGGAATCGGCAGCGGCGTCAAGCGTCTGGGCATCAATCTCGGCCGCCGCACGAGGCGGGCCGTGGACGGCGTGACGGCCGACGAGAAACCGGCCGGGAGCGAGAGCGCGGATTCAGGCAACGCGGCGGCCGGCGTCGCCAAGGGCCTGCTCGGGGTGACCGGAGCGATGCGACGCTGGGCCCAGAAGGTTGGCGCCGATCCGTACACGACGAATCCCGTCCTGCAAAAGGCTCTCGAGGACGTCGCGAAGGTGGATGCCGCCGGAGGTCTTGCGACCAAGATCGTGGTGCCGATTCCGATGGTGGTGGGCACGACGGCCAAGGTGGGCGACCTGGTGTGGGCCAAGGACCCCGAGGAACTGCGCAAGCTGAACGAGGACCGGGCGCGCGAACTCGGCGCCAGCGAAGTGGCCGTCAAGGGGCTCTTCCGCAGCCGTGTCTTCACGCTCACCCTGCAGACGCGGCTCATCGCCGCGCTGCATGCCGTGAAGGTCCCCGGATGCGGCGACTACGTGGCGTCGGCCGCCGAGGCCAGTGACGAGCGGGAAGCGGTGTTCTTCACCGAGAGCGCCGAGCTGCTCCAGACCCATCACGCCGCCACCCGCGTGGCCTCCGTGCTCACCGATTCCCGAGCGCTCGTGGCGAAGATGCCGTCAGGAGAGGCTATCGCGCTGCTGCCGCTCGACTGGGTTCGAGCAACGGCGGCGGCTGGCGCGGAGCTGGCTCAGATGGGCGCGCGCGCCAGGGAAGAACTTGGAGCCACATCGTTGCGGCTCCACGCGACAGGCCGGGTGACCGAGCGTGCGGCGCAAGAGTATGCCGCGTTGGGCTGGCGGCAGTAACACCGCCGCCCGGCGCGTCAGCGCACGAGGTTCTTGTAGATCTTCCCGTCTTTCATGA
>JANNEJ010000233.1:0-2264 GCA_031378585.1 Acidobacteriota bacterium
CACGGTGGCCTACTACGAGGGCGTGACCAAGGCCATGGGCGGCCTGACGGCCACGCGCGACTTCTACCGGTTCTTCATGGCGCCGGGCATGGGCCACTGCGCGGGCGGGCCTGGGCCGAACCAGTTCGACGCCATCGGCGCGCTCGAGCAGTGGGTGGAGAAAGGCGTGGCGGCCAAGCCGTTGGCACCAACGCCGGCGCGACGGACCACGACCAGCGGCGGATAGCCGTCGCCTGCTAGAGTGTGCGGCATGACACTGCGCCCCGTGCCGCTCACCTGGATTCTGCTGCCTCTCGCTGTGGTCGCGGGCATGGCAGCCTCGCTCGCCGCGCAGAGCCGGCCGCCGCAACCGGACTGGACGACTGTGGAAGACGAGGCGCTGCGCCACTATCAGGCCCTCATCCGCTTCGACACGAGCGCCAGCGAGCGCGCGGAAGCGGAGTACCTCAAGCAGCTCTTCGACCAGAACGGCATCCCGGCGCAGGTGTTCGCGATGGACCCCGAGCGGCCCAACGTGGTGGCGCGACTCAAGGGCAACGGGCGCAAGCGTCCACTGCTGCTGCTCGGCCATCTCGACACCGTGCCGGTGGACGCGACGAAGTGGAAGTTCCCGCCGTTCAGCGCCACGCGCGACGGCGGCTACGTCTATGGCCGCGGCGCCATCGACGACAAAGACAACCTCACTGCCGCCGTCATGACGATACTGCTGCTCAAGCGGCAGAACGTGCCGCTCGACCGCGACGTGATTCTGCTGGCCGAATCCGGCGAAGAGGGCGCGTCGCACCTGGGCATCGGCTTCATGGTTGACGAACACTTCTCGGAGATCGACGCTGAGTACTGCATCGCCGAAGGCGGCGACACGATTCGAGAGCGTGGAGACGTGCGCTATGCCGCCGTGCAGGTGACCGAGAAGGTCGTGCGCGGCGTGGAGCTCACGGCGCGCGGCATCTCGGGCCACGGCTCGGTGCCGCTCACCTCGAATGCGATCGCGCATCTGGGCAATGCCGTCGGCAAGTTCATCACCTGGCAGCCCGACGTGAAGCTCGACGAGACGACCGGCCGGTACTTTCGCCGGATGGCCGGCTTGGGCTCCGCGGAGCAGGCCAGGAACTACCGCGACGTGGTCTCGGCCGACCCGAAGGTGGCGAATGCCGCGGCCGACTGGATGTTTCAGCACGAACCGCGCAACGCCTCGATGGCGCGCACGTCGGTGTCGCCGACGATGGTCACGGCCGGTTATCGCTCCAACGTGATTCCGTCCGAGGTCAAAGCGCGGCTCGACGTGCGCATGGTGCCGAGCGAAGACCCCGAGGCACTGCTCGCGCAGATTCGCCGAGCCATCAACGACACGACCGTGGACGTGCAGTTCGTGCCAGGGGCGCCGCGTCCGCAGGTTCCGGGCACGCGTCTCGACTCGGAGCTCTTTGCCACCGTGGAGGCGGCCGTGTCGGCCGTGTACAAGGTGCCCACGCTGCCATCGATGAGCACCTACGGCACCGACATGTGGCCGCTGCGCCTCAAGGGCGTGCAGTGTGTGGGCATTGGCGCCGGCGTCGATCTCGAGGACCAGTCGGTCGGCTACGGCATGCACAGCGATCAGGAACGCCTGCTCGAACGCGAGTTCCAACGGTTCGTGCGGCTCAACTGGGAAATCGTGTGGGCGCTGGCCCGCGCGCGCTGAGCGGCGAGCGCCACCACGGCCTCGACGTGCACACGCTACCAGCGTCCGCTTGCGCCCCCGCCACCTGAGCTGCCGCCCCCGAAACTGCCTGAGCTCGAACTGCCCGACGACGACGAGGAGCTCGAGTCGCTGGTGCCGTTGGCAATCCACCGGCCACTGCCACTGCCAGGCCCGGGCAGACTGCGGCGCCGATGCCGACGAAGATGCCAGCAAACGCAGTCAGGCCCCAGGTCTTGCCTTCCTCGCTGGCGGCGCGGTCGAAGGCGGCGCGCTCGTCGGCGGTAACCGTCTCGTTCCGCCTCACGATCTCGACGACGCGCGCGGTGCCTTCGAGAATGCCCGCGCGGTAGTCGTCGTTCGGAACCTGGGCAGGAAGGTCTCGCGAATGACGGCGCCGGCAATCGGGGGGTCATGTCATCGACTCCCTCCCGGCGCGATCCAACTCTCGCCCGGGCTCGCCAACGAGCGCATCACCAAGCGAGATGCCACGGCACGGCACGAATGCCCGGCAGCAGCACCATCGGCGCGTCCACGTTGCAGGCGACCACGCCGCGCGCACGAGGCCCTGCAAGCTTCAGCCATT
>JANNEJ010000237.1:0-9133 GCA_031378585.1 Acidobacteriota bacterium
CACGGTGGCCGCCACCAAGCTGTCGTTAGCCAGCGTGGGTGTGTGGTGGCTGCTCTTCATGATCCCACTCTTGCGTCACGTGCCCGAGCCGGCGCGCGTGCTCGCGGCCGCAGAGCGCGGCGGCGAGGCGCCGATCCGTGCGTCGTTCACGCGTCTGGCCAAGACCTTCCACGAGATTCGCCACTATCGCCAGGCGTTCCTGATGCTGCTCGCCATGCTGGTGTATCAAGACGGCATCCAGACCATCATCCGCTTTGCCGGGATCTACGGCGCCGAAGTCGGCGTGGGGCAGACGCAGCAGATTGCCGCGTTTGCGATGGTGCAGATTCTGGGCGTGCCGTTTGCGTTCATCTTCGGCAGCCTGGGCACACGCATCGGCACCAAACGCGCGGTGTTCCTGGCGCTGGCGGTGTACTCGGTGGCCGCCACGCTCGGCTACTTCATGCAGAACGCCACGCACTTCTTCATGCTGGCGGGCCTCGTGGCCACGGTGCAGGGCGGCGCGCAGGCGCTTAGCCGCTCGCTCTTCTCGCGGGTGATTCCCGCCGCGAAGACCTCGGAGTACTTCGGCTTCTACGCCGTGGTCGAGCGGTTTGCCACCATCCTGGGGCCGCTTGTGTTCACGCTGAGCGGCGTCCTCACCGGATCGTCACGTTCGGCCGTGCTGGGCATGATCGCGTTCTTCGTCGTGGGCGGCTACCTGTTGTCGCGCGTGGACGTCGAAGAGGGCGAGCGCGTCGCTCAGGCGGGCTGACGCCCGGGCCACCGCGTCAGCGGCGAGGAGACGGCGGCGCGCCGAAGTGGAGCGACGCCATCGCGGTCGTCCGGCCCGGCGGATGTGGTCGGCGCCAGTGCTCGACATCTGTCCCGCGGTACAGCAGGGCATCGCCCAGCCCCAACCGCACGCGCGCCACGCGGTGGCGTGCTGCGATCCAGATAGTCGAGCTGGTTGACCTGGTCGGGGCGGGGTCGCCGCCGACGACGAGGTCAACGTTCCAGCGGCAGACCGGCTGATCGCGATGCCGTTCGAGTACGCTGCCGGGCTCGTAGATGCGCAAGTAGGGAGGGAAGCTTGGCGCCACGGCGTCTTGCGTGAGACGCCGGACGACGGGCGCGAGCTGGCCGCTCAGGAACTGCAGCACCGGCTCTCCGTGCACGAGCGGATATCCAGCGCGCCGCAGGTCCCCGCCGAGCAGATAGCCTTCCCGGTCGAGATTGCTGTAGTACGTCTGGAGCGCGCCCAGGAAGAGAGGCGGGAACAGCCCGCGGAGGACGGCGAAACCATCGACGCGCAGCCCTCGCCGCCAGACCTGCAGCTG
This sequence comes from Acidobacteriota bacterium, assembly GCA_031378585.1. Taxonomy (GTDB): domain Bacteria; phylum Acidobacteriota; class Vicinamibacteria; order Vicinamibacterales; family UBA2999; genus CADEFD01. The sequence goes on from JANNEJ010000237.1 coordinate 1,320, forward strand.
CCGGTCCCAGGCCAGGCGCCGCTCGGCGGCACCGCGACGTGTGATGACGACACCGCCAGGCGCAAGTTGCGCGGCCAGTCCCCGCGACATGGCAGCGCCTTCCACGCTCAGCAGCCTCCGGGTGGCCGCGGCGAGCCGGCCGGTCACGGTGTACGGCAGCGAGATGCGGCTGCCGGGATCGCGCACCCACAGGATGTCACTGGACGGCAGGAATGCCTCGGCGGTCGCCGTCTGCCGCGCGAGGTCCGCGGGAAGGTCCGGGCCCTGCATCAGTCGACAGTGCGTCAACCCGACAGCCACGCCGTCACCCCGGCTCCCCAGTTCGGGCGCCCCTGCGACCGTGCCCAGTCTCGGGTCGAGCAGGACGTCGCGCGGAACGTCGTCGCGGCCGACGAGCAAGCCGTCGGCGATCAGGTGCTGACGGAGGTCGGACGACAGCGGGGTCCGGGTCGAGGTGCCGGTCACCGCCGCCAGCAGGAACCGCACGGCAGCGGCATCGCGCACCTCGACCTGGGTGCGCCCCCGGCCGCGGCGCGACACCTCGGCCACGGCCGTGAGCTGCAGTGTGGGGTTGAGAACGAACCGGCGTCGAGACGGCATGGGCATGCGAAAACTTCGTCCGCGCACTCTACAGGACACGCCACCGCGGCGCTACGATTGTCGCCAGACACGCCCATGGTGCACATCTTGAGTCCATCATGGACTCGTTTCGAGTCCATCCGTAGGGCACTTGCGGCACCGTCGGCCACAACCGACGCGACGCGCAGACATTCGTGGTCATGGCTCGACGTTTGCTACTGCCAGTTCGCGACGGTCGCGCGGCTCGCACGCCACAACCGCCCGGACACATTGAACCAGGAGACGACGATGAAGAAGACCTCGACCACGAAAGCACGAGCGGCGAAACCGAGCCAGGCCGCAATGAAGGATCTGCCGCTGCGCGCCAAGGGCGCAAAGGCCGTCAAGGGCGGGCTGACGACCGCGATCGTGCCGTGCGTCAGGACCCGGCTGATCATCCCGTGTATCAAGGTGATCCTGGGGTAGGGGTAACCCGAGGTCCGGCATGACGTTGGCCGAGTGACTCGGACGACTCAGCCGGGCCCCTGCGATGTGCGCCGCCGTTTGGCGCGCGGCAGCGAGACCACGACAGAACACGACCATGACCAAGACCACACCGCTTCACGGGCGCGTCGTCATCGCGCTCACCGACCTCGTGCCCCGGCACGAAGTAAAGGGTGGGGCACAGCGCGTGTTCGGCACAGAGCCTTCGACCAGGCCCGCGTCCAACTCAAAGTCGGAGCCGAAGGCCAAGCCCTCAAGACGGCGCTGAGGTTTAGCGCCCGCTGCCCATCTCCTTCAGCTTTCGCTCGAGCGTGGCGCGCGCCACGCCAACCTCACGCGCCCCCCGCCGCTTGTTGCCGCCCACCCGGTCCCGCACCGAGCGGATATGCGCCTGCACGGCCGACACGAGCCCAAGTGTGCGCGGCGCGCCTGCGGGCGGCGGCGCCGGCGACGCGGCGTCTTCGTCGAGCAGCAGCCGCAGCACCTCCACGCCGATGACGTCGCCGGTCGTGAGGGCCACGGCGGCCTGGGCCACCTTGGCCAGCTCGCGCAAGTTGCCCGGCCAGTGATACGTCAGCAGCAGGTGCAGCGCCGAGGCGTCCAGCCCAACGATGGCCTTGTCTTGACCGCGGCTCACCCTGGCGATCTCGCTGGCAATGAGGGCCCGCAGGTCGTTGGGCCGGGAGCGCAGCGGCGGCACCGTCACCGAGATCCCGTTGATGCGGTGAAAGAGATCGGCGCGGAACCCACCGCGCCTGGTCAAATCGACCACGGCGTGGTGTGTCGCCGAGAGCACGCGGACGTCGGCGTCGCGCAGCGTCTCGGAGCCCAGGCGTTCGAACTCGCCGTACTCGATGGCCCGCAGGATCTTGCTCTGCCCCTGTGGGCTCAGGTCGGCGATCTCATCGAAGAACAGCGTGCCCCCGTCGGCAAGCTCGAACTTCCCCTTCACGCGCGAGTGGGCGCCCGTGAACGCGCCTCGTTCGTGTCCAAAGAGCTGGCTGTCGAGCAGCGTCTCACTGAGCGCCGCCGCGTTGAACGACACGAAGGGGCCCGTGGCGCGGGTGGACGAGTTGTGGATCGCGCGGGCGAGCAGGGTCTTACCGGTACCCGACTCGCCCAGGATCAATACCGGCAGGTCGGTGCGCGCCGCCAGCCGTGCGCGATCCAGACAGGTCCGCATCAACGGATCGCTCGACACGAACTCGTCGAGCGTAGCCGCCCGCGCCTGCCGATTGGCCCGCTGTCCGGCCATGATTACCGACCTGCCGCGGGTCGCCCGGCGGCCATGGCCTCGCGCATCTGCCGCAGAGGCTCGAACGCGTAGCTCACAAGCGACCGCCGCCCCACGATGACGGCGGCGGTGCCGCCCATGCCGGGCAGCACCGGCCTCACGTTCCCGCCAATGCGCAGCGCCTGCTCGTCCAGGTCGGCCAGTACGCGAAACGCGGCGGCATCGCCGGCGCCCGACGACGACGGGCTGATCCAGCGGACCGTGGCGTAGCGCACGCCGTAGCGCTGATAGGGGAACGCGTCGTACTGCAGCTTGACCGCCTGGTGCTGCGCCACCAGGGCCAGCCCCCGCTGCGGCACCATCAGCTCGGCCTGCAGGGTCTCGTCGTCGCAGACCATTTCGGCCAGCACGTCGGTGGCCGCCACGACCGTGCCGGGATTGCGCACGAGCAGCCGCACAATCGTGCCGGCGCACCTGGCGGCCACGGTCAGCGCGTTGCCGTCGCGGGCGCCCTCACGGTCGAGCATGCCCTTCCTGGTCCGCGCGCGGGTCAGCTCCTCCTCCACGCTCCGGGCCACCTCGTCGAACGCCGCCTTGCGGGACGCCATCTCGTACTTCAGGCGGGCGTCGGCCGAGATCGTCTCGGCGGTGTCGGCGCGCGTCTGTTCGACCTCGACCGCGAGCCGATCGACATCGAGCGTGGGCTTCGATACCTCCATCCAGCTCGTGAGGCCTTCGTCATACGAGCGCCGTTGGCGCGCCAGCACCTCGCGCGTGAGCGCCAGCTGCTGCTCTTTCAAGAGCAGTTGCGCGCGAATCGTCGTCAGACGCTGTTCCAGGCGCCGCACCTCTTGCTCGTCAGCGCTGCGCTGATTCTCGAACTTGACGCGCTCGTTGGCCAACCGGGCCTGGCCGCCGGCAAGGCTGGTCCCCAGGGACTCGCGTTCGGCCGTGCGATCGCCGACCACCTCCGACCCAATCGTGAAGAGCGTCACGCCGGCCGCCACCTTCTGCGCGTCGGCCACGAGCACGCCGGTCACGACGCCGTCGTGCTGCGACCGCACCGGGTCCGCGCCGGTCGTGGCCACCACGACAAACGACGCAGACACGGTCTCGGGCACGTGCACCGTCACCAGGGCCACCGCGCCCACGGCAAAGAGGGCCAAGAGGATCCAGGCCAGCGCGCGCGCCGCCCAAGGCGGCGGAGCGCCGTCGAGATACGGGGCGTCCTCACGCTCGGCCATCAGCCTGCCACTCCCAACTGCTGGCTCGCCAGGTAGTAGTAGAGCCCGCGTCGTTTCATCAGGTCGTCGTGACTGCCCTGCTCCACGAGCCGGCCGCGCTCGAGCACCAGGATGACGTCGGCGTTGCGCACGGTGCTGAGACGGTGCGCGATCACGAACGCCGTGCGTCCCTCGAGCAGCGAGTCTACGTTCTGCTGCACCGCGCGTTCGGACTCCGTGTCGAGGGAGCTGGTCGCCTCGTCGAAGATCAGAATCGGCGGCTTGTGGTAAATCGCCCGGGCAATGGCGATGCGTTGCCGCTGGCCGCCGGAGATGGCCAGTCCGGTCTCGCCGATCCTGGTGTCGTAGCCAAACGGCAGCCGGGCAATGAACTCGTCCGCGCTGGCCACGGTGGCCGCCCACTGCACGCGCTCCATGTCGGGCTCGTCCTCGCCGAAGGCGATGTTCCTCGCGATGGAGTCGGCAAACACATACGAGTCCTGCAGCACGAAGCCGATCTGGCGGCGCAGGTCGCGGTAGTTGAGCGACTTCTGGTCCATCCCGTCGAAGAGAATCGTGCCTTCGGTAGGTTCGAGCAGGCCGGCCATGCACTTGGCCAGGGTGGTCTTGCCCGATCCGCTGCGCCCCACGATGGCCACGGTCCTGCCCGCCGGCACGTCCACCGTGAGTCCCTCGATGATCGAGGGCGCCTCGGGCCCGCCGTAGCGGAAGCCCACGCCGCGCAACGACACCTGGCCCGCCAGCGCGCGCACGGGCTTCAGCACGGAGCGGTCGTAGCCTTGTTCCGGCACGTGCTGGAACACGTCGTCGAGCCGGTTGAGCAGCACTTCGCAGCGCTGCAGGTTGTCCCACAGCGTGAGCAGGTTGCGAATCGGCACCGTGGCCAGAGCCACGAGCGAGTTGAACGCCACAAGTCCGCCAATCGACAAGTGGCCGTCGAGCACCTGGTAGGCACCGGCCCACAGGAACAGGCCCACACCCAGGAACGTCACGGCCTCGATCGCGCCCTCGTAGGTCATGGCGAAGTAGTCGGCGCGGAAGATCTTGTGCGCGACGCTGAGAAACTGCTCGAGCAGCAGGCGCCGGAAGGCCGACTCGCCGCCAAGCGCCTTCACCGTCTCGATGCCCTTGATGGCGTCGATCTGGTACGAGTGGTACTTGCTGAACGACTCCTCGAGGTCCACGAAGGTGGGCCGCAGCATCTTCGTGGCCGCCACCATCAGCACGGCGTAGAGCGGCGCCGTGGCCAGGAACACCACGGTCAGCCACGGGCTGTAGATGAGCATGACGACGACGGTGGCGCACAGCTGCGCAATCCCGGTAATGCCCGCGATGCCGTGCTGCACCAGGAAGTCGCGCACGAGGCGGACACCTTCGAGCCGGCGCTGCAAATCGCCGGTGCGTCTCGTGGCGAAATACGACATCGGCAGCGCCAGCAGCCGTCGCGTCAGCAGGTCGAGCGACGCGGCGTCGATGCGCACCGCCGAGTAGCTGAGCAGATAGCGTTGCACGAGCAGCGACGCCACGATGAAGACCATCGTGACGCCCATGCCTACGATGAGCAGGTGCAGCAGCGCGGTGTCCTGCTCGACCAGCACGCGGTCCACGATCACCTGCGTGAAGATGGGCAAGACCATCTGCAGCACGCTGACCACCACGGCAAGCCCCAGCGCCTGCAGCAGGAGCCCGCGGTACGGACGCACGAGCGGCCACATCCAGTCGAGCATCCGCGCCGATTCCGGCGCCTGCTCGAACGCGGGGGTGTAGTCGAAGAGCGCCGCATACCCCGACCACTTCTCGAGAAACTGCTCGCGGGTCAACCGTCGGCGGCCCACGGCCGGGTCCGCTGCCCAGACGTGGCGTCGGCCCACGCTCGTCAGGACCATCCAGTGGTAGTCGTCCCAGTGTACGATGGCCGGCAGCGGCATCCGGTCGAGATGCCGCACCGACGCCTTCACCGAGCGCGTGGCCAGGCCGAGTTCCTCGCCGGCGCGACAAATCGATCTGAGACTGGTGCCGTCGAGACCGGTGTTGATCAACTGCCGGATGCGAGCCAGGCTGACACGCCGGCCGAAGGCCCGCGTCACCATCGCCAGCGATGCCGCCCCGCAGTCCATCTCGTCGATCTGCCGGATGATCGGCACGCGCCGGTCGCGACGCTTGACGAAGCGCTCGCCCTCGGCAAACGGCTCGGTCGACGCTGTGTCGTCGAGGTCGGCTTCCGTGCGGTCGACCTGCGACTCGCCGACGGCGTCCTTCCCCCCGGAGCCGGCGGGCACGATCTCCTCGGCGATACCCGCGGGAACATCGGCCATCGTGAGGTAGTCGTACTGCGCGATGCGTTCGTCGAGACGCGCCTTGAAGTCGGGGAGCGACGCTCCCAAGCGGGCGATGGTATCGCCGCTCAGGGTGAGCAGGCGCACGGACGTGGCAGCTTCGGCGGTCGTGGCACGCGGCGTGCCCTTCACCGCCGACACCTCGCCGAAGAACTCGCCCGCGCCCAGGTGCGTGACGTGCGCGGGCCGCCCGTGATCGGTGCGCCAGCTGCGGACCCGGCCTTCCTGAATCAGGAAGAGCGGCCCGGCGCCGTCGCCCTCGCGATAGATCGTGCCGCCGGCGGCAACGACCACCGGCTCGAGCTCCGCCAGCACCACCCCGGCGACCGCGGCCGGGGGCAGACGGGCGAACGCCGGGAACCCCTTGAAGAACGCCGCCAGCCTCGCGTGCTTGAGCTGCAGCTCGAGATAGGTGCGGATGTCGGGGTGCTCGTCGACCAGCGCGCGGAACTCTGCCCCGTCGAGCCGCAACGCAAGCACGTCCGTGCTGGCGCGCACGGTGGTCGGGCACGGCGCGCCTTCAAGCAGCTCCACTTCGCCGAAGCTGTCTCCAGCGCGCAGCACATTGAGCGGCACTTCGTCGCCAGACTCGCTGCGCTTGACGACCCGGGCGCGGCCGGACACAAGGACGAAGAGGGCGTCGGTGGGCGCTCCTTCGGCGGCGATGACCGACCCGAACGGGAACGAGCAGGGCGCAAACCGGTGCACCACCAGCGCCCGCGTGGCGTCTGGCAGGAACCGCAGAATCGGAAGCTCGCCAAGTACTCCCGCGTCGCTCACGCCACACCTGCTCGGACGCCGGGAGGAACCGGAACCCCACAACCTGGGCGGCCGGACGTGAGAGCGGGGCGAAGAATAGCACGGCCGTGCGGAAGGTCGCCCCAGTCGTGGCACCGCGCGGAGGCCAGCTGGACTCGAATGCAGGCCATTGCGCGCGGCGTCACCACGTCGTGGGTTTCTCGACCCACGCAACGTGCGACAGCACCGCTTTGGCCGTGAGCGCCTCGACGATGGAGCGCTCGGCGCGCGCGCGCACCAGAGGATCGGCAAGGGTCGGGGGCGTCTTGCCGACTACGAGCGCGACCGCGAACCGGCCGTTGATCTCAACCGGGCCGACGACCTCATCGAGCTGGGCGCTCAGCACGGCGTCGCGGAGCGGCTCGTCCAGGCTGTCGAGGAGCGCGCGCACATCGTGCACCGGCTGCCTCGACTCCACCGCCACGTCGCTCAGCGTCAGGCCGTCTTCGCGCACGCACCACGCGGCCTCGCGCGCGGCCTCGGCCGTGGCGAACGTGAGCCGCTCGAGGTCGACGCGCAGCCACTCGAGCCGATGGCGGTCCAAGTGCAGCGACAGCAGCGTGTCGGTGACTGCGGCCGCGACCACCGCGGCGTAGACCGCCTCGACCGACACCAGGTGGGTCAGCGGCCCTTCGAGCTCGACTGGATCACAACCCGCGAGCCATGCCGCGTGTGCGTGCCGGACGCGGGCGACCTCGGCGGTGATGTCGTCAGCGTCAAGGACACCGTCAGCCTGTTCAGCCACGGCCATCCGCTCGGCCAACGTGCGGGCGAAATCCGCGAACATCCCCGAGCAGACCCCTTCGGCGGCCAGCAGTGCCTCGTCGATCGCCAGCGCCGCAGGCGCCGTGTCCTCGGACGCGGCCACTCGAACCCCGCGCCGTGCGCGCAGCAGGTTGCGGGCAAGCACCTCCAACCACGTCTCGAGGGTCAGTCCGGTTTGCGTGAGCCACGCCTCGGTCTCTTCGGTGGTCAGCTGATCCCGCGCGTAGCGAAACGCCGTGGCCGCCTCTTCGATCTCGTGAGCGTCGGGCCACCCACCGGTTCGCTCGGCCTCGGCCGCGTACGCGGCACCCGCGGTGACGTGCGCCTCGAACCGTTGCCAGTCCCCCCTGACCATCGCGCCGAGCAGCACGTCGA
>JANNEJ010000288.1:0-3872 GCA_031378585.1 Acidobacteriota bacterium
GTCCGCCGTCGCGCTCGCGGGACTTGTGTCGAGCGCCTTGGCGAGACCGAAGTCGAGCACCTTCACCGTGCCGTCCGCGCGCAGCTTGATGTTCGCCGGCTTGAGGTCGCGATGGATGATGCCCTGCTCGTGTGCCGCTTCAAGCGCCTCGGCGATCTGCTTCGCAATCGGCAACGCTTCGTCGAGAGGCATTCCTGCCTGCCCCGCCGAAGCGCCTGGGGCGCGGAGGCGGGCGATGCGCTGCGACAGGTCCTCGCCCTCGACCAGTTCCATCACCAGGGCCGTGATGCCACTGCTTTCTTCGAGGCCGTAGATGGCGGCGATGTTCGGATGATTCAACGAGGCGAGCGTCTTGGCCTCACGCGTGAATCGCGCCAGGCGATCCGCGTCTTGCGCGAACGCCTCGGGCAACACCTTGATGGCCACGTCTCGGTCGAGCCTGGTGTCGCGCGCGCGATACACCTGCCCCATCCCACCTTCGCCAATGGGCGCCGTGATCTGGTAGACGCCGAGACGGGTGCCGGGGATAAGAGCCAATGCAAGCGTGATTATACGGGCGGGAGGCGACCGCGCACGGGATGGTTGCTGCCCGAATGGCCGATCCTTCATCTAAGATGTCGCCTCGGTGACCAACTGTGAGGAGTCGGACATGACCATGAACGGGCTGCCTCTTGCCGGCCAGGTGGCGCTGGTGGCAGGAGCCACGCGGGGTGCCGGACGCGGCATTGCGAGAGCGCTTGGCGAGGCCGGAGCGATGGTCTATTGCACGGGCCGCAGCGCTGCGGGCCACCCGCGAGGCATGGATCGCCCTGAGACCATCGACGAGACGGTTGCGCTGATCGAGCAGGCTGGCGGTCGCGCCGTCGCGGTGCGGGTTGACCACACACGCGAGGACGAAGTGGCACGCCTCGCCGCGCGCGTGCGCAGTGACGCGGGACGGCTCGACGTACTCGTCAACAGCATCTGGGGCGCCGATCCTCAGATTGATTGGGGGCGGCGTTTCTGGGAAGTTGATCTCGCACAGATCCGCACCTACCTCGACCAGACGCTCATCAGTCACATCATCACGAACCGGCACCTGGCGCCGCTCATGGTGGAGGCCAACCGCGGCCTGATTGTCGAAGTGATCGACGGCCACTTCGCGGGATACCGCGGACACATCCTGTACGACCTCGTCAAATCTTCGTTGTCGCGCCTTTCGTACGGCATGGCCATGGAGCTGGCTCAGACTGGCGTCACCGCGCTCAGCCTGTCGCCGGGCTTCTTGCGTTCGGAAGCGGTGCTGGATCACTTTGGCGTGCGCGAAGACCACTGGCGCGACGCGGTTGCGCAGGATCCGTTCTTCGCGGAGTCTGAGAGCCCACACCTGGTCGGCCGCGCGGTGGTGGCGTTGGCCGCTGATCCGGCCGTGGGCCAGAAGGCGGGGCTCATCAGCTTTGCCGCCGACCTCGCGCGAGAATATGGCTTCACCGACGTCGATGGCCGTGTCCCCGACTTCCCGCGTCTCTTCGATGCGAAAGTGCGCGAGATCGCGGCGACGCCGCCGATGGACGACGAAGGGCGGTATCTCGTGTGGGCGCGCTACTGTCAGATCCACCACGACCCGGCTCGGCGTGCGCTGGCCGTTCGGCTCGCGACAGCGCTCGGCCTCGAGGCCGTGGGCGCTGGCGTGGCACCCGCGGCGGCGCGCACCGAGTGACTTTCCCTGCAGCCCCCCGGTTTCTGCATGTTGCAAACGGCACGTGTACGACGCGCGTCATCGAGGCGGCGGGCATTCCAGGCGCCCGGTCCATCTGGGCCGATCCGCTCTATGAAGGGCCGGTGCCGGGTAGCGTGAACGATGCCGACTTGCTCGACGTCCGAATGCGGTACCTCGCCGGGCCTGCCGACGCTCCGGGACGGCGTGGGCCGCAAGCAGTGCGACGCGGGATCCCGCCAACGACATGCGCCCTCGCTCCTGCCATCAGTCGATTTCTGCAGGAATACCCATGGACAACCGACGGACTCTCGCGCACCGAGCGCCGTCTGCTGGCATTGGCCAACGGCGAGGGGATCGCGTTGTGGGCGGCGCTCCCGCTGATGCACGAAGGCGAGCAGACCTACTACGTCACCGACCGCTCGCTGGCCGCGTTGGCTGAGGCCTTGTCCCGTACGTCGCCTCGCCTGCTCACACTGGACCTGTCACACGCGGCAGCGCGTCGCCGTCACAGTCGGGCGTCACGATCAAGGGCTTGGGCGCGAAGGCTCCACTGATCGACATCGGGACCCGGCTAACCCTGTCCGCCAGGCAGCCGCGGCGGCAACTGAGCAGGATGCTAAACTGCTTTCATGTCGAGTGCTCCGGTTCGCCCGTATTTCCTGTGGTGGACCGACCTCACCGAGGCCGGCTTCGCTCAACGTCTGGGCGATCCCGATCCTGCGACCCGCGCCTACTGGCTCGGCGCCCTGCTGCGCGAAGCCCACACGGCCGACGTCTGGCGGTTCACAAACCCTGCGGCTGTTCGTGCCCAGTGGCCGCATCTGGTGCGACACCTCGGTCGCAGTCGCGCGATGTGGGCATGGCTGCTTCAGATCGATCCTGGGGATCAGTCGTGGCCACCTTCGACCGCCGCATAGTCCGCCCCTCGACACTGCGCTTCCTGCAGGCCTGCCACGCTCGCACGCCCTTTCATCTGGCCGGAGGCGCAGCCTTGGCCGGCGTGCACCTGCGACACCGACTGTCGCGCGATGCCGATCTCTTCTTCCATGATCGACAATCTCACCGCGACGCCGTCGCCCTGCTCCCGGATGTCGCCCTCGATGCTGGCGTCACGATTCGAGTCGTCCGTGATGCCGGCACGTTCGTCCGCGGCGTATTGACCGGTGCCGACGGCGAGGTGGACATCGACCTGGTCTTCGATGCGGTGGCCGACGTTGACGGACCGGAGGTTATTGAAGGCGTGCACGTCGAGTCGCTGGCCGATCTGCGTGCCAATAAGCTGACCTGCATACTCTCCCGATCGGAACCTCGTGATCTGGTGGACCTGCTGTTCCTGGACCGCGCCGGCTATCCGCCGGAGGCGGATCTCGCCCTCGCTCTGGCGAAAGACGCGGGAATCGATCCCGGCGTGATGGCCTGGCTGCTGAGTCAGTTTCCTCTTGAGCCCCTGCCTCAGATGCTCGTGTCGCTGTCAACCAACGAGCTGGCGGCATTTCGCGAAACGCTGGCCGGGCGATTGCGGCGATTGGCAGTACCGGACTGGTAGCCACTTACGGCCACGCCGGACTACAGCTGAAACACCAGGAAGGTGCCGCGAAGGTTGGCGTTGCTTGCAGGCTTCGTCATGGTGGCACGGTGCCCAAAGGCGTACACGAACTTCGGGTTCGCAACGAAGCACGCCGCGCGCCATCCGCTGAAGCGCCCCAGGGCGTGGCCCATGTCGGCGTAGAGCTCCAGCAGCTCCGCTTCACCGTGCTCCCCACCAATGCGCACGCCGTAGGGCGGATTGAAGCAGAAGACCCCAGGCTGCATGGCGCGCACCGCCGGCAGCAGGCGTTCGATGTGGTCCGGCGTCAGCCCCCGAACGTCCTGTTGTGCGATCACGATGGACTGGTCGTACGCGGCACCAGTCAGACCCGCGGCGCGCAGGTTGCCCACCATGGCGGGCAGGCATTCGGCGTCGGCGTCGAGCGCGACGATGTGGGCCACAGTGCCGGGGAACAGGTCGGGCGTGTCGCTTGGCAGCCCCCTGAACGCGGCGAGACGGCCCAGCGGCAGGTCCGCTGGGTGACGAATGGCCGCGCCCACCGCAAGGCCGGCCGCCTCAATTGGAATCGTGGCGCTGCCCGCCATCGGATCGTCGGCCGCAATTCCGGGCGAATACGGCCCGCTT
>JANNEJ010000296.1:0-2297 GCA_031378585.1 Acidobacteriota bacterium
TCCGATCGTCGTCCGGCTCCGCGAGGAAGACCGTGATGAGATCGCCTCGGTCGGCGACGTACTGCTCAGCACGCCGCAGGGCCGGGTGCTGCCGGCCAAGAACGTGATGGTCGTGGAGCGGGACACGGGCCCGACTCAGATCGACCGTAAGAATCAGGAGCGCATCACGCGGGTGAATGCCGAAATCGAGGTCACCCTCAGCGAAGCGGTCGCCAACGTGCAGGCGCGGCTCCCTGAGATGAACGTGCCGAAGGACTTCGAGGTCGGGTTCGGCAACGAAGTCGAGGAGCAGGCACGGTCCTTCCGAGAGCTGTTGCTGGTGCTTGTGCTGGCTATCCTGCTCGTCTATACGGTGATGGCGTCGCAGTACGAGTCGCTGCGTGACCCCTTCATCATCATGTTCTCCATCCCGCTGGCGGGCATCGGCGTGGTCGGCGCCCTGCTCTTGACCAACACGCCGTTCAGTAGCCAGGCCTACATCGGGGTGATCATGCTGGCCGGCATCGTGGTGAGCAATGCCATCCTGCTGGTCGACTACGCCAACACCTTGCGGCGTCGCGACAAGATGCCGCTGCGCCAGGCGGTTGAGCACGCCGGTCACCATCGCCTCCGCCCGATCCTGATGACCAGCATCTGCACGGCGCTCGGCCTGGTGCCCATGGCCCTCGGCATCGGCGAAGGTGCCGAGCTGCAGGCGCCACTGGCGCGCGTGGTCATCGGCGGTCTGCTCACCTCGACCCTGATCACGCTGGTCTTCGTGCCGGCGATGTATACGCTGTTTGAAGAGGGCCTCGGTGCGTTCCGCCGGCGCCCTGCCACCGACGTCGCGGCCGGACACTAGTCCGGCTCGGCGCGCACCCCCGACGCCGGCTGCCTAACCTGCCCAGGGCAGCCGGCGGGTGCGCCACAGTCCCGCCATCGACTCGCCTGTCACCGGGTCGCGCCAACGCGGCACCAGCGTCGCGAGGGGGCCGAGCACGAAAGGCCGCTCCCTGAAGCGCGGATGCGGCACGGTGAGCCGCGTGAGATCGATGACCGCATTCCCGAACAGCACGAGATCCAGGTCGAGCGTGCGTGCGGCCCGGAGGCCCGGACGCACGCGCCCGCGTAACCGTTCCAGCGCCAGGAGTGCCTCCAATAGATCCCGCGCGCTCAATCGGCATCGGCCGACCGCGACGGCATTCAGGTAATCTGGTTGGAGGTCGGGAACGTCGAGGGGGGCTGTCTCTTCGAAGGCCGATACGCGCAGGTCGTCAAGAACCCGCGCCAGCTGGTCGACGGCCCACGACAGATGCGCAGCCCGGTCTCCCAGGTTGCTGCCGAGTGCCACAGCCACCCTCACTGGACGCTGCGGCCGGCCATCGGCCGGCATCGGCTACTCCACCCAACGGCTGTCGAGCACAGCACCCGTGCGGGCGGTACCCGCAACCGGCACCCCGATCACGTCGGTGCGGCCCTCGGCGGCCTGCGCGAAGAGCCGCTGGTGTTCCCGCATCTCTCCGAGAATCACCTGCAGCATCTTCCGGTGCCGGGCGTGAGTCACCGCGGCCACCCGCGGCGTCCACGCTTCGACAAACGCCTGATTGGCCCGAGCGTCAGCAGCCGCGATGTCGCGCACGCTGCCGCCGTTGACGGCGGTCGGCGCAACCTCGCCAGGCACCGTGGCACCCACGTCGAGCAGCGCGCGGTGTACCCAGTAGACGTGCGTCTCTTCGCGCGCCACGACACACTGATAGGCATTATTGACGTCGTAGTCGGTCACGAGGCGGGCCGACGCGACCCGCCGCTCGAGCACAGCGAGCCGGGCGACGTAGAACTCGAGGAGGAGGGGCGAGAGGTCTGAGGGCGTCACGCCTTTTGCTTCTCCTTGCACGTGATGCACACGCGCGTCCAGGGAATGGCATTCAACCGCGCATCTGCGATGGGCTCACCGCAGTCGCGACACAGGCCGAACACGCCCTTCTCAATCCGCAGCAACGCCTCGTCGATAGCCTGCACGATCTTCGCGTCGGTCTGTTTCAGCTTCAGCGTGATGTGCACTTCGTTGTTGCCGCTTGCCTGGTCGGCCAAGTCGCCCTGACGGCCGTTGTTGTGCTCCATCGAACTCTGGATGGGCTTGACACCGGCGGCCGGGGACAGCTCCGCGCGCTTCCTCAACAACTCGTCCTTGATATCGGCGACGTTCATCGATCCAGCTCCACATACCAGGCGTCTGGCGCCCAGGCAATCCCCGATATTAGCACGCAGCGTCGTGCCGGTTCGCTACTCGGCCCGCAGGGTGGCCAAGGGCTTCCGCT
>JANNEJ010000329.1:0-2802 GCA_031378585.1 Acidobacteriota bacterium
TCGCCCGGAAGTCTCGAACCAGGGCCTCGGACCACGTGACGAACTCGACGTCGAAGCACCCGCCCAGAACCGACGTGTCGACGTAGATGCGGAGTCGTTCCATGTTTCGGTTCGGGAATTCGGATCGTCTGTCCGGCTAACAACTATTCGGCTGGTCCGGATATGACCGCACGGTCAGCCTGCCCACTGGGGCCAGTCGGATAACGCCGACCGAACTGAACTGACCGTCCAATTCGAGCCGCCCACCACGGTGAATAGATGGCGGTTTGCCGACAACTCGCGGCCCCTGACCCGGAGCGAACTCGACCTGGTGGTCCGAGCACGAGACTGCGGTGCTCATGCGATGCCGAAGAAACAAGCGGCGTTTTCGCCCAGCACCCGCGCCTTCGATGTCTCAGGCAGATGCTGACTGTTGCGCACGAGCGCACCGACGTGTTGCTCGCCGAGCGGGAACGGATAGTCAGAACCGAGCATGACGCGCTCGTCGCCCATCACCTCGGTCAGCAGCCTGAGCGCCCGGTCGTCGAACACCGCGGAATCCACCGAGAACCGGTCGACGTAGTGGCTCGGCGGATGCTCGCACTTGCCGCGCGCGATGTCGCGGTTGTGCCAGGCGTTGTCGAGCCGGCCCAGCAGGTAGGCAAAGCTCCCACCGCCATGCGCGAAACAGATCCGCAGCGACCTGGGCAAGCGATCGAAGCCGCCGCCAAGAATCAAGGTGACGATGGCCAGTTGCGTCTCGGCCGGCATGCCCACCGTCCAGCCCGCCATGTAGTGCGGCATCCGCTCCGGCGCCAGCATGTCCCACGGATGCACGAGCACCGGGACGTCTTCGGCCGAGCAGTGGGCAAGAAACGAGACCAGCGCGTCGTCGTCGAGGTTGCGCAGTCCCACGTGATTGCCGATCTGCACCCCTACATGCCCGCTCGCCTTGGCCCGCGACACCTCGTCGCACGACGCGTCGAGGTCCTGCAGCGGTACCTGGCAGAGCGCGTGCAGGCGGCCGCGACCACGCGCGCACAACTCGAGCGCCAGGTCGTTGTAGATTCGCGCGCATTCCCGCGCGTGCGCCACTGGACGGTCGTACGCGAACATCACCGGCGTTGCGCACAGGATCTGCCGGTCGACCCCGTGGCGGTCCATGTCGGCGAGCCTGACCTCGGGGTCCCAGCAGGCCGAGGTAATGGGCCGGAACTCGGTGTCTCCGAGCATGATGTGCGCGCGGCCGGGTCCATCGTGGCGCACCGTCGGCCAGCCACCCGTTTTGAACCGCGTCGCGAAATCCGGCGCGTCCAGCGGAAAGAAGTGCGAGTGCATGTCGATGGTCAGCATGGCCAGCCGCTACTGCCCGCGCGCACTCATGACAACTTCGGCACGGCCGATTTGCCGGGATGGACCGTGCCGCACTTTCGGCAGGTGCGCAGAGGCTCGCTGGTATAGAACGCCTCGAAGAGCGGCGGCAGGTCCTTTACGATGCTCTTCAGCTGCACTTCCACCCGGTGCACGAGGGCATGGCACTGCTGGCAGTACCACTCGACCGCGTCGAGTGCGCCCTCGGGGCGGCGGCGTTCGATGACGAGCCCGATCGAGCCCTCTTCGGGCCGCTGGGGCGAGTGCCGCACGTGCGGCGGCAGCAGGAAGATGTGCCCCTCGCGAATCGGGACGTCGACGATGGCGCCGTCCTGAATCGTGCGGAGCACCATGTTGCCCTTGAGCTGGTAGAAGAACTCTTCGTAGGGATCGTCGTGGAAGTCGGTCCGTTGATTCGGTCCGCCGACAATCGTCACGATGAAATCGGTGTCCTGCCAGATCTGCTGGTTCCCGACCGGCGGCTCGAGCAAGTGCTTGTGCTCTTCAATCCACTTGGGGAAATCAATCGGCAACAACATCAGTCCTCCTCACGGGCACACGCCCTTTGACACGACGATTTAGGTGCCCACGGGGCAATACGCGATCGCCTGCATCTCGATGAGCAGGTGCGGATGCGGCAACTGGTGGACGGCCACGGTGGTGCGGGTCGGCCCCTGCTCGTCGAAGCATTCGCCGTAGACCCGGTTGTAGCCGCCGAAGTCGTTCATGTTCACGAGATAGGTCGTGATCGCAACGCAGTCTCCCAGCTCGGCGCCGGCGGCGCGCAGGATGTCGCGAATGTTCCCGATCACGGCTCTGGTCTGGACGGCGATGTCGAGGGTCGTCGTGCCGAGTGCATCGACCTCTACTCCGGCAATCGTGTTGTCGGGCCGCCGGGCGCTTGTGCCTGACACGAACACGAATGGCCCGGCGCGTTTCACATGGGGAAATCGCCCTCGCGGAGTGGCCTTGCCGGCAACGACCGTCATAGCTTCACGCAGACGTTGGTGAGTTCTGAGTAGAAGTCGAGAGAGTGGCGTCCGCCTTCCCTGCCGATACCCGAGAGTCCCATGCCGCCAAACGGCGTGCGCAGGTCGCGGAGGAACCAGCAGTTGACCCACGCAATGCCCGCATGCATCTGCTGCGCCACGCGATGTCCGCGCGACAAATTCGTGGTCCACATGGCCGCGGCCAGTCCGTAGCGCGAGTCGTTGGCGAGGGCCACGGCCTCTTCCTCGGTGTCGAAGGGCGCGATGTGACACACGGGGCCGAAGACTTCGTCCTTCACGCACCGCGCGTCTTCCTTCAGGCCGACCCAGATCGTAGGGTCGATGTAGCTGCCGCCGTCTCGAGCGTCGCCAAACGCCGGCACGCCGCCGCCGGTCACGACGGTGGCCCCGTCGCTGCGCGCGCGCGCATAGTAGGCGAGCACCATCTAGCGGTGGGGTCGCG
>JANNEJ010000342.1:0-5874 GCA_031378585.1 Acidobacteriota bacterium
CGTAGCCAGGCACGCCATCCGGAGCCGCAGCGCGTCCACTGCAGATGCAGCGCCTGCCCGCGCTTGATGGCACCACCCTCGACGCCCGGCTGGTGGAAGTGACCTATGGACCAGGCGGAAGCTCGACAGCGCATCGCCATCCCTGCCCGGTCGTGGGCTACGTGATCGAGGGCGCGCTGCGCATGCAACTGGCCGGACAGCCCGAGCGCATCGTGCGGGCCGGCGAGAGCTTCTACGAGAGCCCGAGCGATATCCACGCGGTGTCGGCCAACGCCAGCGCCACGGCGCCGGCGCGGCTCCTTGCCTACTTCACGTGCGACAAGGACACACCCACGTCGGTGCCGGTGCCATGAGTTGACGTGCTGACGTTGGCCGTCGTGGGCCAGTATCCTGTGCGCATGCCCAAGCGCCTGGTGTCCGGACTCGTGCGACGGGGACCTTTTGAGACGACGATGTTCCGCTACAGGGGCAAGGGCGCGTGGTACTTCGCGGTCGTTCCGAGCGCCGTGGCGCCGCCCGCCACTCGGCCATGGGGACGCACGCCGGTTACGGCCACGGTAGACGGGCAGACGTGGCAGACCAGCCTGTGGCGTGACACGAAGTCGAATCGCTCGCTGCTGGCCGTGCCCAAGGTGCGCCGCGATGGCAAGGGAGACGGCGACACCGTGACCGTGACGTTCGAGTTCGATCCCGACGACGACTAGCCCTACGGGAACGTCACGCCGATCGTGACGTCCACGATCGACTGCTTCCAGCCTGACGCCACCGACACACCGCGTCCCTCGATGGTGCCGATGTAGCCGCGCCAGTAGTTCACGGCCGGCGTGAGGGCCACACGCCCGAGGCGGAGGTCGTAGCCTGCGCCCACGATGAAGCCTGGGCCGCTGCCCAGATCGATGGTGATGTTCGAGCGGCGCCCGCCCTGCACGTCGGTGTCGAGGTAGGCCACGCCCGCGCCGCCCTTCACGAACAGCCCGGCGGTGGCCGACGGGTAGAACGTGACCGTCGCCGAAGCGTTGTACATCGTGAGCCACGCGTCGGTGTCGCCCAGATCCTCGCGCCGCGTCCACACGTTGAGCTCGCCGCCCAGGAGCACGCGCGGATTCAGCGTCCAGCCGGCCTTCACGTAGCCGGACCCTCCGGATTCGCTGCCCTCGTCGTTGCAGTCGTCGCAGGTCACCTGCGCCCGGCCAACGCCGCCGCCGATGCCGAACCAGCCACCTTCGCGCACCGGCGCCTGCGCCGAGGCGGCGGCCGGCAGCACCAGGAGCAGCGCTACGGTAAGACCAACAGTCGCAAGCACGTCTCGAGCACCAATCATGGTCGTCCCTCGCTTTCGACGATACTCTCGCCGCGACCGGCGAGCAATCCACGTAACGCCAAAGGATTTTGTGACGGCCCTCGCTCTAAGGAACCAGAGGAGCCTTTCATGATGTCCAATTCCGTTCGCTCGTCGTTGGCACTGTCCTTGGTTGCCGCGGCCCTGATGTTCCCTCCCGGCGGTCCGATCCCGATACACGCCCAGGAGCGCGCCACGCCGTTTCCCGTGGCCAGTGTGTTCTTCGAACTCAACAACAGCGCCGGGGATCTGGGGCTCCACGGCGAGATCGACGGTGGGCCGTGGACCACGCTCGAGATCGAGGGGCCCGGCAGACGGAAACTCCTCAGCCTCGTCAGCAAGGGGCACTTGCGCACGCAAGGCATGACGCAGCTCGCGTTTGAAAGTGCCGAGCCGCCGTTCTCGGAACTGGCGCCAGAGGTCTTCTTCCGAAGGTTCCCGGAAGGCGTGTACGAGATCGAAGGACGCAAGCAAGACGGCGGCACGCTCGAAAGCTCCGTGCGCTTGTCGCACGTCATGGCGGCGCCTCCTGGCAACATCACGGTGAACGGCCTACCGGCGGCCGAGAACTGCGATGCCCGACCGCTGCCGGTGGTGCAGTCACCCGTGCTCGTCGACTGGGATCCGGTGACGACGTCGCACCCCGACATCGGCAAGACTGGCCCGGTGACCATCACGCGCTACCAGTACTTCGTGGAACTGGTGGGCGGGAAGCTCTCGATCGACCTGTCGCCATCAACCACCGAGTGGCTCGTGCCGTTCACGTCGGCCGACCGGGGCAGGACTTTCAAGTTCGAGATCATCGCGCGCACGTCCACCGGCAACAACACCGCCGTGGAGTCGTGCTTCGTGCTGAAGTAGACACGCCGGTCGAGGAGCGACGCCATGAACACGTCGATGGGTCTACATGGAACACGCCGGGCTGTGGCGTCGCTGCTCGTGTGGTTGGCGCCCGTAGTGCTCCACGCAATACCCGAGCGACAACCTCGCCAGCCTCCCGTGCCGCCTGCCGAGGTCGCCACTCGCGACGAACAGGCCGACGCCGAGCTTGTGAGCCGCGCGTTGATGCACCCCGACGACGACGCCCGCGAAGAGGCCGTGCGCCTTGTGTCTGAGATGGCGCCAGTGCTGGCCCTGCCGGCGTTGCAGCAGGCCTTGCTCGACGGTCGGGCGCGCGTGCGGTCGGCAGCCATCGACGCGATCGCCGACATCGGCGGTGACGCAGTGATTGGGATGCTGACCGCCGCACTGGTCGATTCGCTCCCTGAGGTGCGCGAGGATGCCGTCTACGCGCTCGCACGCGTGGGCGGCCCACTCGCCCAGGAGGCGTTGGCCATGGCGCTCGGCGACTCCGATCCGTCCGTGCGCGACGCGGCCATCCAGGTAGCGCGCGAGCTGGCCCTTCGGCAGTCGGCGCGGCCAGCTTCACCACGGCCAGGGTCACCGCGGCCCCGACCGTAGCCGTGTGTATTGGCGGGCAGATCCGGTGCGCGAAGGATTTCCTGACCTCGCCCACTCATACACCCAGACCGTTATCATGACCATCGTGCCGCATCCGTCGACCCGTTGAACGGCGATGTCTGAGCCCTACGACATCGACCGCAGCCTCGCCATGAGGTTGGTGCGCGGCGACGAGGCCGCGTTCGAGTATTTCTTCGACACCTACTCGGCGCGACTCTACCGTTTCGCCGCCGCGCGCGTGCGCAACGACGGCGATGCCGCCGAAGAGATCGTGCAGCTCACGCTCAGCAAGGCGCTGGCGAAGATGGCTACCTACCGCGCCGAGGCCGCACTCTTCACCTGGCTGTGCACATTCTGCCGGCACGAGATCAGCGCCTATTACGCGCGGCGCGAACGCCTGGCCCCCGAAACCTCGCTCGTCGAAGACTCGCCCGACGTACGAGCGGCGCTGGAGTCGTTGGGGGCAATGAGCACGAGCGGCCCCGACGAGCAGTATCGCCGAGGCGAAGTGGCGCGCCTGGTGCAGGTGACCCTCGACAGCCTGCCGCAACCCTACGGCGACGCGCTCGAGTGGAAATACATCCAGGGGTGGTCAGTTGACGAGATCGCCAGCCGGCTCCGCGTGGGGCCCAAGGCGGCCGAGTCAATGCTGACGCGCGCCAGACAGGCGTTTCGCGACGCATTTTCCGCCCTTCAGCACGATGTCGAGGCGTGGGAACGATGAGCGACCAGAAGCCGTGGCCAACAATCGCCGATCGTGGCGCCCAGGACGACGGCGCCATGGAGTCGCTGTTGCGACTGGCCGGACCGCGTGCACCCGTGCCGGACGACCGGATGCAGCGCCTGAAAGCAGGCGCACACACCGAGTGGCGGCGGCAGGTGACGACACGTCGGCGACGGCACGTCATGAGGTGGTCGCTCGGCGGCCTCGCGGCAGCCGCGGCACTGGTGCTTGCGCTGCGCGCGACGACGGGTCTCGGTCCGATGGCGCCGGCGGCGGTCGAGTCTGCCGTCGTCGAGTCACTTGGGAGCAACGCCCGACTGGCCTCCGACGCGGACTCACGGCGCGGGGCATTCCTGAAGGTCGGCGATCGCGTGCCCGTCGGACCGAGCCGGCTGTCGCTCGCCGGTGGCACTGCCGCCTTGCGCCTGCCGGGCGGCGCGGCCGTGTGGGTCGACCGCGGCTCTGTGCTGCGCGTCACGGCCGACGACGTGGTGGAGCTGGACGGTGGCGCCGTCTACATCGATGCCGGTGGGACGACGTCGCTCGAGATTCGCACAGCGCTTGGCGTGGTGCGTGACGTGGGCACGAAGTTCGAGGTCAGACTGACACCGGTCGCTCTGCGAGTGCGCGTGCGCGACGGCGCCGTGCAGGTGCGACGCGACCAGCAACAGCACGACGCGCGTCCTGGCGACGAGCTCCTGCTCGACGCATCAGGCGCGGTGGCGCGACGAACGATTCCCGTCGACGGCCCTGACTGGGCCTGGACCAGGGGCGCGCCCACGCCATTCGAACTCGAAGGCCGGTCGCTCCGCGAGTTCCTCCAGTGGGTGGCCAGCGAGAACGGGTGGCAGCTGCAGTTCGCCGATTCGGCGGTCGAAGACAAGGCCCGCACGACCACGTTGCACGGATCCATTCGGGGACTCACGCCAGAGCAAGCGCTCGCCGCCGTGCTGCCAACCAGCGGCGTCGAGCATCAGCTCGACGGCGGCGTGTTGTCGATCCGGCTGGCGGCTGCCGCGAAGCACTGAGATAAAGACTGACATGGCGCGGGGCGTTCGTGCAGCGGCGACGTGGCTCGTGCTGGCCTGCGGCGTGGCCGGCATGCAGATGCACGCGCAGGAGCGGCCGCGCGTGGCCGAGGGACGGCGGCTCGACGAGGCGCTGGCCGAACTGCAGCGTGGTGGGCTGAAGGTGATCTTCAGCAGCGAAGTCGTGCGCCCGACGATGCGCGTGGTGAGTGAGCCGCGGCTCCCGTCGCCTCGCCGGGTGCTCGATGCGCTGCTCGAACCGCACGGCCTCATCGCCCAGGCCGGACCTGGCAGCACCGTGCTCGTGGTGAAGAATCCACGCGCGCGCCTCGTGAAGCGTTCGGGACCGACTCTCGCCACGGCCATCGCCGTACCTATGGAGCCCATGCGGCCCCCGCCTCGCTACGACGAGACGATTCAGGTCGTGGACAACGCCGGGGCCGGCGCCACGAGTGGGACCCAGTCGGTGACGCTGCGGCCGCTCGAGCTGCGCGACTTCGCGGGGGGGTTCGAGAACGTGTTTCGCACGCTGGCGACCTTGCCTGGCGTGACCGGGACCGACGAACTCGGCAGCCGCATCGCCGTGCGCGGCGGCGCGCCCGACCAGAATCTCACGGTGATGGACGGCATCGAGATCCACAACCCGTTCCGCCTGATCGTGCCATCGGAGGACCTGGCGCTGGTCGGTCTCGCCAGCGCCTTCAATCCCGACACCGTCGAACGCGTGGAGTTCTTTCCCGGCGCGTTCGACGTGCCCTACGGCGACCGGCTGTCGTCGCTCCTCGTCGTGAAGAACCGCGACGGGTCGCAGGCCGAGGCGTTTCAGGGCGCCTCGTCGGCAAGCCTGGGCGACGCGAACCTTACCGTCGAGGGCAAGCTGCCCAGCCGCGCCGACGGCTCGTGGCTGGTCAGCGCTCGACGCACCTACCTGGGCCTGGTCGCCGAACGGGTCACGAGCACGGCGCTGCCGACCTTCACCGACGTGCAGGCGCGTGCCATGTGGGTGCCGCACCCAGGCAAACGGGTGTCGTTTGTCGCGCTGGCCGGGCACGAACGGCTCAGCCAGAGCCCTGCCGCCAATGCCGATGCCGGATCCACCGCTTCTACCGACAACTCGTTGGCTGGCGTGACGTTCGAGACCAGCCTGGGCGGGCGCGGATTTTCGCGCACCGTGGCGTCGTACTCGGGCTTCACCGACGCGCTCGACGCGTTCGAGCGATCGTTTGACAACAGCCGCGGGGCCAATACGCTCGATAGCATCGCCACCGGCGCACTCCTGCAGTTCCACGTGAGTCGACGGATCGAGGTGAACGACTTCGCCG
>JANNEJ010000355.1:0-5102 GCA_031378585.1 Acidobacteriota bacterium
GGCCGACTCCAGGCGCGTGGCCCAGGCGATGTTGTTGCGCTCGTCGAACCGCGCCTTCAGTTCCACCAGCACGGCGACCTGCTTGCCTTGTTCGGCCGCCTGGATGAGCAGATCGACCAGTGGCGAGTCGGCGCCGATGCGGTACAGCGTGATCTTGATGGCGACGACCAGCGGATCGCTGATGGCCGCTTTCAGAAAGGTCTCGACCGAGGTGAAGGAATCGAACGGATGGTGGACCAGAAAATCCTGGTCCGCGATCTGCTCGAACACCTGATCCGCTTCGTCGGGTGCCCACAGCGTACGCGGATGGAAGACCGGATCCTTCAGCGTGGGGCGGTGCAGGGCGGAGATCTGGTTCCAGTCGCCAAGTCCCATGCGTGCGACGGTGCGCACGACCACGTCGTGACTGACCTCGAAGTTGTCGATCAGGATGTCGAGCACGCGGCGCGGCATGTCGGCTTCGACCTGCAGCAACGACACCGCGCCGTAGCGAAGCTGCTTCAGCCCGCGGTCCACCGATTCCAGCAGGTCGTCGGCTTCGTCCTCCTGGATGACCATGTCGGTGTCGCGGATGACGCGGAAGAGATGCGCGCCTTCCACCTGCGTGCCGGGAAACAGCGCGCTGATGTTGCGGCGGATGATGTCGCCGAGGAACACGAAGGTGGCACCCGCGGACGGGCCGAGGCCGGCCGGCAGCGGCACGAACCGTGGCAGCATCCCGGGCACCTTCACGCGCGCGAACTTGGGGCGGCCCCCGTGGCGCACCCGCACGGCGAGGTTCATGCTGAGATTCGAGATGAAGGGGAACGGATGGCCCGGGTCGAACGCCAGCGGCGTGAGCACGGGGAACACCTGCGATTCGAAGTACCCGGTGACCCACGCGTCAATGGCCGGCGTGTAGTCGGCCTGGTCGAGGAAGTGGATGCCTTCGGCGGCCAACTGCGGCCGGAGCTGCTCGGTCCAGCATCGGGCCTGTTCGGCCATCTGCTCGTTGGCGCGGGTGCGGATGACCGCCAGTTCTTCGTCGGTGCTGAGCCCGTCAATTGACGTGTCGTCGATGCCGGCGCGAAACTTCTTGAGCAGCGTGGCGACGCGCACCATGAAGAACTCGTCCAGGTTCGTCGCCGAGATAGCCAGGAACTTCACGCGTTCGAGCAGTGGGTGCGACGGGTCGGACGCCTGCGCGAGGACGCGCCGGTTGAACTCGAGCCAGCTCAACTCGCGATTGATATAGAGAGCGGCGTTGCCGAGGTCGTCGGGCGAGAGTGAGGCCCAGTCCGCGATCTGGGCCTCGCCTTCGGTCGACTTGCGGCGGCGGCCCGACGGCTTGGCCGGTTCGTTTGCGGGGGACGAACGCTCAGTTGGGTGCAAGGCTTGGGGGCGGACCATGACGTGGCGCCATCAGCATACCAAACGGCATCCGGCGCGGCCCCGGTGTAACTACCGTGTAACTTGCTGAAACCAGAGAAGTTCTGGGACGTTCTGGCCCAGGGCTAGATGTCGAACCAGAGCAGCACGGCAAAGACCACGACGGTGACCGTGACGACGCGTTGAATCCAGTCGTGGCCTTGCCTGACGGCGAGCCGCACGCCGACGAGGGCGCCGAGCACGTTGCCGGCGCCGAGCGCCAGGCCGAACGACCAGCGCACTGCGCCACCCGAGGCGAAGATGGCCAGCGACAGCGCCGTGAGCAACACCATCGTCAACACCTTCACGCCGTTGCCCTTCATCAGGTCCATGCCGGCTACGCTGGTCGCCGCAAGCACCGCAAAGCCGACCCCGGCCTGGATGAGCCCGCCGTAGATGCCGATGACGAAGAACGATAGGACCATGGCCGGATGCCAGGGCGAGGTCAGGCGCTCGCGGCTTCCGCCGGATGGCTTCTTCGCCACCGTCCACAGGGTCATCGCCAGCATCGCCACCGAGAGCAGCCGGCGGAACGCGAAGTCGGTCATGGAGAGGGCGAGGTAGGCACCCAGCACCGCGCCGGCCATGGCGGGCACGCTCGCCGCAAGCCCCCACCGCCAACTCATGGCGCCCGACCGGTGGTAGCCCCACACCCCAGCCAGGTTCTGGGCGAAGACGCCAACGCGATTGGTGCCGTTGGCCTCGCCGGCTGGCAGGCCCAGGAAGATCAGCACCGGCAGCGTGATGAACGAACCGCCGCCGGCGACCACATTGAGCGCACCGGAAATGATGCCGACGGCCAGCAGGGCCGCCGTGGGCAGGAGGTCAGACACAGACACGGACGATGAGTATAGTGGTCGCCATGATCGTCCGGTCTGCCCTCGCCTTCCTGACCACCTCCGTCTTCGTCACCTGCGTGGCCGCCACCGCGGCCGCCCAGACGGCGCCTTCGCCCGCCACCGAGATCTACCTGGCGCCGATCCGCCTCAGTCCCGCGGCCCCCGCGATGGGACCAGCCCGCGTCGCCTCCGAGAACCCGAAGGGCTATGACAACCAGCCCTACTTCGGGTCCGACGGCCGCAGCATGCTCTTCACGTCGAATCGCGACGGGAAACAGACCGA
Organism: Acidobacteriota bacterium; assembly: GCA_031378585.1. Classification (GTDB taxonomy): domain Bacteria; phylum Acidobacteriota; class Vicinamibacteria; order Vicinamibacterales; family UBA2999; genus CADEFD01. The sequence goes on from JANNEJ010000355.1 coordinate 2,530, forward strand.
CATCTACTTCGTGGAATTGCAGACCCGCCAGATCCGGCAGTTCACTCACACCCCGGAATCCGAGTACTCGCCCACCGTGATGCCCGACGATGGCGGCGTGTCGACGATTCGCGTCGAGGGCGACGGCACGCAGCGGGTGTGGCAGTTTGCCGGCGACGGCGCGGTGCCATCGCTGGTGCTGCCCAATGTGAAACCGGCCGGCTACCACGCGTGGGTCGACGCGGGCCGTCTCGCGGTCTTCGTGCTCGGGAAGCCCGCGACCCTGCAAATCGCCGATACGAAGTCGGGGGCCGCACGCGTCGTGGCCACCGACGTTGGGCGCGCGGTGCTGCGCACACCTGCGGGGGCCATCTCGTTCGTGCAGCGGGAGGGTGAGCAGTGGGTGGTCAAGGAATGGCTGCCGGCCACTGGCGAGATCCGGTCGATCGTGGCGGCGCTTCCGGGCAGCGCGGAGCGCGACGGCGCCTGGGCGCCAGACGGCACCCTCTTCATGACCAGGGGTGGGGAAGTGCACTGGTGGCGGCCGGGGCAAGAGGGCTGGACGCTGCTGGCCGCCCCCGGCATCGGGTTGCTGACGCGCCTGGCGGTCTCGCCGGATGGCCGGTGGATGGCGCTGGTCGCCACCGAACCTCAGCCGTGACAATCCGTTACCGCCCCTGTCCGGGATAGGCGTAGAATTCCCGCATCATTTGCGTCCCTTCGTTGCATGCCGCGCCGGATGGCGCAGGAGATCAGGTATGTCGCTGACCCGCAGGCGGCTCTTTGCCGGGATGTTCGAGCCCCCCTTGGGGCACCGTCACGAGTGGGTATCGGCGCGCGGCCGCGAAGCTGCGATGGCCGGCCACACGGAGACGCAGACCGGTGCCCCGGGCTCGACGTTGATTCGCATCTCGAGCAACGAGAATCCACTGGGTCCCGGTCAGCACGTGCTGGGTGCCATCGTGGGGACGTTTCCCGAGGCGGCGCGCTACCCAGGCAACGCGACCCGAACCGAGGGTTCGCTGGTCAGCGCCTTGGCGCAGATGTTCGGGGCCAGGCAGGAGCAGGTCGTGCTTGCTCCAGGCTCCGGGGAAATCCTGACGCACGCCGTGCGGGCCTTCACGTCGGCGACCAGGCCGCTCGTCACGGCGTGGCCCTCGTTCGAGGCCCCACGCGATACCGCCAAGAAAATCGGCACGCCGATTCGCGAGGTCGGCTTCGACAGCCACTTGCGGATCGACCTGGCGAAGCTGGTCGAGGCGTCCAAGGGCGCCGGACTCGTGTTCTTCTGTAATCCCAACAACCCGACGTCGACCGTGCACGGCCAGGCGGCGGTTGCCGATACCGTGAAGGCGATCCGCGCGGCGTCGCCAGACACCGTCATCCTGATTGACGAGGCCTATCACGACTATGTCACCGACCCGTCGTACGGGTCGGCCGCGCCCCTGGCGATTTCGACGCCAAATGTATTCGTGACGCGCACGTTCTCGAAAGCGTACGGCATGGCAGGCCTCCGCGTCGGCTACGCCGTCGGCGACGAGCGGACCATCAAGGCGATTGCCGCCTTCAAGATGCCCAATGCGCTCGGCACGCTCTCGTTGGGTGGCGCCATGGCCTCGCTCGCGAATCAGGCGCACATCGCCGCCGAACGCGCGCGCAACACCGAGGTACGGGCGTTCACCATCAAGGCGTTTGCCGACATGGGGATTACGGGCGCCGACTCGCAGGCCAACTTCCTGCTGATGGAGATCAAGCGGCCGGTCAAGGGGTTCCGCGACGCGTGCCGCGCGGCGGGGGTGCTGGTGGGCCGGGATTTTCCGTCGTTCGAGCAGTCGCACTGCCGGATCTCGATTGGCACCATGGAGGAAATGCAACGCGCCGTCGGCGTGTTCAAGACCATCGTGGCAGGTGCCCCGAGCACCTCCAGACAGCAGGGGCGCTAGTCGTGTCGACCATCCAGGAGGAATCAGTCATGGCGCTCTCGCGACGCACGTTCGTCCACACGATGGGTGCTGGCGCCGCCGGCCTCTGGGTCGGCTCGCGCGGCCGCGAAGGCGCGCTCTTTGGCGCAGAGCCCCTGCTCGCGCAGGGCGCGCGGCCGTCGATGATCCTGTCGAGCAACGAGAATCCGCTCGGCTGCCATCCCGACGTGCTGTCGGCCGTGCGCGGGGCGCTCAGCGAAGCGGGGCGCTACGCCTTTGCCACGGCGGAGGAAGTGACCGCGCTCGTGGCGAAGAAGCACAACGTGAAGCCCGAGAACGTCCTGCTCGGATGCGGGTCCACGCAGTTGCTGCGGACGTGCACCCACGTGTTCACGTCCGCGACGGCGGGTCTTGTGGCGGCGACGCCGGCGTACGAGGAATGCGCTTCCTACGCCGCGCTCATGGGGCGCCCGGTCACGGGCGTGAAGCTGACCTCAGCCCTGACGATGGATCTGGACGCGCTGCAGCAGGCCTCGATCGGCTCCGGCCTGGTGTTCTTCTGTAATCCGAACAACCCGGTGGCGACGGCCGTGACCGGTGCGGATACCAGAACCTACCTGACGGCACTGATGAAGCAGTCGCCCAACACCACGGTGCTCGTCGACGAGGCCT
>JANNEJ010000427.1:0-2076 GCA_031378585.1 Acidobacteriota bacterium
CGACGCCAGCGTCTACCAGATCGAGCCGCTCGGCGTGGTGCTGCCCCGCTCACACGACGACGTGGAGGCCGCGGTCACGATTGCCAGCCGTCACGGCGTGCCGATCACGCCGCGCGGCGGCGGCACCTCGCAAGCCGGGCAGGCGATTGGCGCGGGTCTGGTGCTCGATACGTCGAAGCATCTGAACCGTGTCATCGAAGTGAATCCCGGCGAGCGCTGGGCGCGTGTGGAACCCGGCGTGGTGCTCGACGACTTGAACGCCGCGCTCAAGCCGCACGGCCTGCGCTTTGCGCCCGATGTGTCGTCGTCGAGCCGCGCCACGGTCGGCGGCATGATGGCCAATAACTCCAGCGGCGCGCGCTCGGTGGTCTACGGCAAGACCGGCGACCACGTGCGCACGCAGCACGTGGTGCTGGCCGACGGACACACAACACGTCTGGGACCGCTGAGCGGAACGGCGCTCAACGAGGCCGGCGCCGGTGATTCCCTGCTGGCACGCGTCTACCGCGACGTGCCGGCTCTGGCCCTCGCCCACGCGTCCGAGATCGACGCGCGCTTTCCCAAGGTGATGCGCCGGGTTGGCGGCTACGCGCTCGACGCGTTTGTGGACCCGTCGGCACCGGTCGACCTCACGCGCATCATGGTCGGCTCGGAAGGCACGCTCGGCTTCGTGACCGAAGCCACGCTCGGCCTCGTGCCGCTGCCGGCGGCCAAGGCCCTGCTCACGCTCGAGTTCGACGACCTGCTCGACGCGCTCGGCGCCACACCGCGCGTGCTCACCTACGGCCCCTCGGCCGTGGAGGTGATGGATTCGTTCATCCTGGGGCATGCGAAAGGACATCCGTCACTCGACGCCGCGCTGCGCCAGATCGTCTCCGGCGAGGCGCCGACGCTGCTCTGCGTGGAGTTCTACGGCGAGCACCTCGACGACATCCGGCCGCGCATGCTGGCGCTCGAGCGCGACCTGCAGCGCGCCGGCATCGACTGCCGGGCGCGTCAGCTCATCGATGCCGCTGCCCAGGCCCGCGTGTGGCATGTGCGGGAATCGTCGCTCGGCTTGTCGATGGGCATGAAGGGCGACGGCAAGGCGATCTCGTTTGTGGAAGACACGGCCGTGCCGCCCGAGCGGCTGCGTGACTACATCAGCCGCTTCCGCCAGATCGTCGCGCGGCGCGGCACGCACGCGGGGGTGTACGCGCATGCCTCGGTCGGCTGCCTGCACGTGCGTCCGGTCATCAATCTGAAGACCGCCGAAGGCCTGGCGCAGTTTGAAGCCATCGCGAGCGACGTGGCGGACCTGGTGCTGGAGTTCGGCGGCGCGCTCTCGGGCGAGCACGGCGACGGCCTGGTGCGCGGCGCCTTCAACGAGAAGATGTTCGGGTCGACGCTCTACCAGGCGTTCCGCCAGGTGAAACGCACGTTCGACCCGCAGGGGATCTTCAATCCCGGCCGCATCGTCGACACGCCGCCCATCACCGCGCACCTGCGCTTCGGTACCGGCTACCGCACCGCCGAGCCCATGACGTTCTTCGACTTCGGCGCCGACGGCGGCCTCGGCCGGGCCGTCGAAAGCTGCAGCGGCGTGGGCCTGTGCCGCAAGACCCGCGAAGGCACGATGTGTCCAAGCTACATGGCCACGCGCGATGAAACGGACTCGACCCGCGGCCGCGCCAACGTGCTGCGCCTGGCCATGACCGGCCAGCTCGGACCCCAGGGCCTCGACGATCCGGCCGTGCACGCGGCGCTCGATCTCTGCCTCGAGTGCCGCGCCTGCAAGAGCGAGTGTCCGACGAGCGTGGATATGGCCCGCATCAAGAGCGAGGTGCTCGCGGCGCACTGGGACCGGCATGGGGCACCGCTGGCCGTGCGGGCCTTCGGCCACGTGCGCGGCGTCGCGCGGCTGGGCAGCCGGATGGCGCGGCTGGCCAATGCCGCGTCGAACAGCCGTCTTGGACGGGCGGTGAACGAAGCCGTGCTCGGCGTGGACCGCCGACGCACGCTCCCGGCCTGGACCGGACGCACGCTGTCGACGCGCCTCTGCGACGCGCGTCCTCGTTCGCCGGTGCGCGCGGTGCT
>JANNEJ010000431.1:0-5052 GCA_031378585.1 Acidobacteriota bacterium
AAGCCCATGTCGAGCATGCGGTCGGCCTCGTCGAGCACGAGCGTCTGCACGCGCAGGAAATCGGTCGACGAGTGCCGCATGTGGTCCATCAGGCGGCCCGGCGTGGCCACCACGATGTCGACGCCTGCCTTCAACGCCCGTTCTTGCGGGCCCATCTCGACCCCGCCGTAGACTGGCACGCTCGAGCACGGCGTGTGGTAGGTGAGTCCCACGATGGTGTCTTCGATCTGCGCGGCCAGTTCGCGGGTCGGCGCCAGGATGAGGGCGCGGGTGTACGGTTCGCGCGCCCCGTCGCCGTACGGCGGCTGCTCGGTGAGCAGGCGCTGCAGGATGGGCACGACAAAGCCGAGCGTCTTGCCTGTGCCCGTCTCGGCGCACGCCACGACGTCTTTGCCATCGAGCGCGAGGGGAATCACGGCCGTCTGCACCGGGCGCGTTTCCGCGTAGCCCATGTCGGCGCAGCCGGCCATCAGGCGCGTGTCGAGGCCCATGGTGGTGAAGGTGACGGGCGGGACGTCGTCGGCCAGGACCCACGCGATGTCGCTGGCGACGTCAGCGGCGGGCGCGTGGGCAGGTGACGACGACACACGGCGCCGGCCTCGCGGTGCGCCGCCATGCTGCCGCCGTGGCGAGGGAGATGCGGATGAGGGTGGCTTCAAGATGGCCCTGGGCTAACGGGCGCGGAAGGTGATGATGCCGCGGACGGGATCGTACGGGGACACGCCGACGGTGACCCGGTCGCCCGGTACGACCTTGATGCGAAATCGCCGCATGCGCCCGCTGAGCTGCGCCAATACTTCGTGTCCCGATTCGGTTTGCACGCGGTACAGGCCTCCGCTGTGGACGGCCACAACGGTACCCTGCATGTCGATCAGATCGTCTTTGCTCAAAGGGACTCCAACCAAGAAGTGTGCCACATCAGTGTATCCCGGGCAACAGCCAACCGCCGTACGGGTTTGACACTGACGCGGGGAGGCGCGATCCCCTGGACTATCATCTCAGGGCGATCCAAATGCCCAATCTGCCGCCCGCTCTGGCTGTTGGCGCCCAATACGACAGCCTGCTCCAGTCGGCCCTGACCCAGTTCTTCGACCGGGCCGCCCTCGAGACCGAGGCCGTGCCCTCCCCGTCGTCGGACGGGCGTCTGTCGATTGAACCAGGTGCCGATCCGGCCGCGCTGTCGATCCGATGGTTTGGCAACCGCTACACCCTGCGGGTACCCCCAGCGCGTCCATTTACCGACCACGAAGTGCGGTTCGCCCGGGCGATTGGTGCCGTGCTGTCGGCCCGGTACCGGGCCATCCTGAGCCCCCAGCTCATGGTGGAGCGCGCGGATCTGTTCCGCGGCGCCATCGAAGACCGGTACGTCGGTGCCTTCTTCGATCGCGCCCCGTACCAGTTGAAACCGGGCGTGACGGCCACGCCCGACCGCGTGGCGTTGGCCATCGAGATGATGAGGGTGGCGGCGCTCTCGACCTATGAGAACCAGCCTGTGTCCACCGGCGTGCTGCTGCTTGGCACCGCCGAGGATCCGCTCGGACAGTATCCCGCCGCGGAACGCGACGAGCTGCACTACACGGGTGCGCTGGCCTCGATCAAGAGCTTCTACCGCCTGGCTGACGGCTTGCGCACGGTCTTCCTGGTGAACCGCACCGGCCGGCTGCTCGATATCGTGGACATCGGCCGTTGGGCCGACCACGCGGGATCAGCCACGCCCGCGGGCGTGCCGTGCGCGCAGACCTATCACGGCCACGCAAGGGCCACCGTGGCCGGTCCGCATGTCTGCGTGGTCCTCAATCCCCGACGCGAAATCAAGGTGTTCGCCGAAGGTGTCCAGGTCTTCAGCTTCAGTCACGCGGACTGGCGCTTGCTCGACCAGACCTCGAAGTACGCCCTGTGGCAGGCAGCCGTGGGCAATGCGGCGGTTGCCGAGCGGATGTTCCGCACGGCGCTCGACCTGTCGGACGCGCGGCAAGGGGCGCTTTTTGTGGTGCTGCGGCGGCCGATGGAGTCGCTCAATCAACTCGTGGCGGCGCCCGACCGCCTCGACATGGAACTGGTGGCCCCGCTCGGCAACCCGTGGGCGCCTTCGCGCCGCGACCTCCTGCACCTGCTGGCGGGCCGCACCGTCACCGAGCTCGATCCGAGCGTGCTGGCTGCGCTGGCCACGCTCGACGGCGCGACGGTGACCGACGGAGACGGCACGATGCTGGCGGTGGGGGCGATTCTGCGCCACCCTCTGTCGGGCGAGCACGCCGGGCACGACGGACTCGTCGAAGGCGCCCGCACGACCGCTGCGCTGGCCGCCAGCCGGTTCGGTCCGGTGCTGAAGGTGAGCGAAGATGGCCTGATCACCTTCTACGACGGTGGCCGAGTCTGGGATCTGTGAAAAAAACGGCACCGCAGTAGCGCCAATCCTCAAGGCCAAGTAGACTCTCTGCCTGCCCTGACGGTCGTACATGCAGGTATTCCTTACAGGCGGCACTGGCTACATCGGCGCGGCCGTGCTCGACGCCCTCATCCGGTCCGGACACCATGTGACGGCGCTCGTGCGCGACCCCGAAAAGGCCGCACGCCTGGAAGCGCGTGGCGCCACACCCGTGCTAGGCGAACTCGCCGGCCCCGCCAGGTATCTGAAGCATGCCGTGGCCGCGGATGCCGTGGTGCACACGGCGCTCGAGGCGACGCCGCGCGGCCCGGCGGTGGACCAGCAGTTCCTCGGCGTGGTGCTGCCGGCACTGGCGGCCACGGGGCAGCCCCGCACGTTTGTCTACACCTCGGGCATCTGGGTGCTCGGCCCGCAGCCTGACGGCGCCGACGAGACGGCCGCGCTCGCGCCGGCGGAAATTTCGGCGTGGCGGGTCGAGCGCGAAGTGCAGGTGCTCGCGGCACACAGCGGTCAACTCCGCACGGCGGTGGTGCGGCCGGGCATCGTCTACGGCGGGGCCCGCGGCATCGTCTCCGACATGCTCAAGGACGCGCTCAACGGCCTCGTGCGGGTCATCGGTGACGGCAGGAACCGGTGGCCCCTTGTGTATGACCGCGACCTTGGCGACCTGTACGCCCGCATCGTGGCGGCGGCAGAGGCCTCGGGCGTGTTTCACGCCGCGGGCAAAGAGGACGAACGGGTGGTCGACATCGCCGAGGCGATCCGGTCACATGTCGATCCGGCGGCCGACATCCGCTTCATGCCGCTGGCCGAGGCCCACGCCAAGTTGGGGCCCTACGCCAATGCCCTGGCGCTCGATCAGGTGGTACGCAGTCCGCGCGCTCGCGCCCTCGGGTGGTTGCCGGCGATGCACGGCATCACGGGCAACACGCCCCGCCTCTTCGAGGAGTACCGGCGCGCCGCGAGTCGCCAGTGACGGATCTGTCGGTTGTGCTGCCCGGCGATGGGGAAGGCGCCCATCTGCCGAGGGCACTCGCACAGCTCGTGGCGGCGCTCACGCCGCTTGGATGCCGCTTCGAGATCCTCGTCGCCCTTTCGGCGCCTGATGCCGTGGCCGAGGCAGCGGCTGCCGGGCACGCCCGCGTCGTGAGGACTGCCGAAGCTGGATACGGCGCCGCGCTGGCGGCAGGCTTCGCGGCTGCGACTGGCGCCTGGGTGCTCACGCTCGATGCCGACGTCGTCGACCCCGCGCCGATTGTGCGCGACCTGTGGAACCGGCGCCGCGAGGGCGACGTGCTCATCGGGTCGCGGTATGTCGCCGGTGGCAGCGCGCGCATGCCATTGATGCGGTCCACGCTCAGCCGGGCGCTGAACGCGGTCTTCGGCCGCGGGCTGTCGCTCGGCGTGCGTGATATGTCGAGCGGCGTGCGCCTGTACCGCGTCGGCATCCTGCGCGGTCTCGGTCCCCTGCCCCCACATCTCGACGCGCTGCAAGCCATTCTGGTGCGGGTCTACGCTGAAGGCTTTCGCGCCGTGGAAGTGCCCTTCGCCTATGCGGCCGAGCCGGGCGGGGCCTCGCACGCGCGGGCCCTGCGCTTTGCCGCCGACTACCTGCGCACCTTCTGGCGTCTCTGGAAGCTGCGCAACTCGATTGAGTGCGCCGACTACGACGCCCGTGCGCACGACAGCCCGATTCCGCTGCAGCGCTACTGGCAACGCGAGCGCCACCGCCACGTCACGGAGCTCTTCGCGGGCGAGGGCCCGGTGCTCGACGTGGGCTGCGGCTCGAGTCGCATCATCGGTGCGCTGCCGGCCGGCAGCGTCGCGGTGGACCTGCTGCTACGGAAGCTGCGCTACGCGCGGCGCTTCGGCAAGCCGCTCGTGCACGCGTCGGGGTTCGCGCTGCCGTTTGCCGATGCGAGCTTCCCCTGCGTGCTGTGCTCACAGGTGATCGAGCACGTGCCCAAGGACTCGCCGATTCTGGCCGAACTCGTGCGCGTGCTGCAGCCGGGCGGACGCCTCGTGCTCGGCACGCCCGACTATGCCAACTGGGAGTGGGTCGTCACCGAGAAGCTCTACGGTTTCTTCGCGCCTGGCGCCTACGCTGCCGAGCACATCGCGCACTACACGCGGGCGGAGCTCGTGGCCCGTTTCGAGGCGCAGGGCTTCAGTCACGAGGCCACGCGTTACATTCTGCGAGGGGAACTCATCCTCGCCTTCCGCAAGGGTGGGGCTCGGGACTCGGGACTCGGGGATCGGGACTCGAGACTCGGGGCTCGGGGCCCGGACTCGCGGCTAGGTGCTAGCGGCTAGCGGCTAGGAAAGCAGCGTCCAACAGTCTCGCTGTCCCGCGGTTCCGCTGCCCAGCTGTGTCGCTGTCAAACCGTCGTGCAGCTCGGCAGATATACTGCTCGGCATGATCGCCCACTCGCTCACGGCCTTGGCCTTAGTTCTGCTGCTCGCGGCGTGTTCCACACCTACTCCCACACCGGCATCAGCGGTGGCGCCCGCGGGTCCGGCAGAAGGCGAGATCACGGCGGCGCGGATTGCGGCGCACACCAAGATCCTGTCGAGCGATCTCTTCGAGGGGCGGGCGCCGGCTACGCGCGGGGGCGAACTGGCCACGGCCTATCTCGCCACGCAGCTCGCACTCGCTGGCGTCG
>JANNEJ010000434.1:0-15147 GCA_031378585.1 Acidobacteriota bacterium
CACGGTGATCGGGTCGGCGTTGTGGCTGAAATAGGCAAACGCCAGCGTGTAGCTGCCGTCCGGATTCTTCAGGAAACCGTCGTATGCGGGATAAATCGGCTGATTCTGCTGGGCGGCGGCTGCGGCCGCCAACGGGCCGACCAGCGCCCCCAAGGCCATTAGCGCCAGGACCCAACGCGTGTACGCCTTCATCGCGACGTCCCCCCTCGACCGAACCCGAGCGCCTGTATGACCCTGCGGAAGTGCTAGAGTATCCTCCCAAGTTCGCGCGAAGGCAACGGAGGAGCTGTCATGGTCTCTGCTGGAAAAATCGCCGGCGTCGCTGGTGTGGTCGTCGTTGCCGGTCTGGTGCTCGCCGCCGGGCCAGCCACGCATGCGCAAACGGCCCCTGCCGCGCCCACGCCCACGTTCACCAAAGACGTGCTGCCGATCCTGCAGCGTTCCTGTCAGAACTGTCACCGGCCGGGCACGCACGCGCCCATGTCGCTCATGACGTTCAAGGACGCGCGACCGTGGGTCCGGTCGATCAAGCAGAAGGTCACGCGCCGCGAGATGCCGCCCTGGCACATCGACCGCAGCATCGGCGAGTATCTCGAGGACCCCTCGCTCAGCGACCGCGAGATCGCGCTCATCAACGCGTGGGCTGACGGCGGTGCGCCGGAAGGGCGCGCGGCCGACGCGCCGCCCGCCAAGACGTTTACCTCGAACTCGGAGTGGACCTACGGCGAGCCCGACTTGATTGTCCGGATGGCCAAGGGCTTCACGATTCCGGCCGACGGCCCCGACTTCATCCCGGAAGAAGAAGTCGACCCGGGTCTGACCGAAGACCGCTACGTGAAGTGGGTGCAGATCATTCCGGATGCGACCCGCGCCGTGCATCACTCGCATGTCTACGTCGACATGCCCGACGACACCGACCTGAACGGGCTGCCGCTGCGCATGGGGTCGAACGTGGGCAACTCGATGGACCTGATCGAGTACGGCGCAGGCAACGACGCCGACGTGTTTCCTGACGGCACGGCCAAGATCCTGAAGAAAGGGTCGATGTTCCGCTTCGAGGCGCACTACCACCCTTACGGCGAGGTCGTGCACGACCGGCAGCGCGTGGGCATCAAGTTTTACCCCAAGGGCGTCGTGCCCAAGGTGCTGGTCACCTCGCACCGCATCCGCACGGGCGTGGGCAACGACTGGGTGCTCAACCGCGAGCGCATCGAAGATCTGCTGCTGCGCGCGGGCCACAAGATCGCGATCGACGAGCCGTCGATGCCGACCGGGGCGCTCGTGGAAGAGAACCCGCTGCACGCCGCGGCATTCCTGAGCATTCCGCCCAACACCGTGGCGCAGCACGAGCGGTTCTGGCCGCTGCCGAAGCCCGCCTTGATCGTGAGCTTCCAGCCGCACATGCACTTCCGCGGCTCGCGCATGACGCTCGAAGCAATTCATCCCGACGGACGACGCGAAGTGCTGACCGATGCGACGCACTACGAGCAGGACTGGCAAGTCACCTACAAGTACAAGACGCCGCACCTGTTCCCGGCGGGCACCATTCTGCATACGACGTCGTGGCACGACAACACGGCCAACAACACGCACAACCCCGACCCTACGGCGTGGATCGGCTGGGGCAGTCGCACGATGGACGAGATGGGTCACGGCTGGACCGACGTGGCGTTCCTGACCGACGAGCAGTACCGCGAGGAACTGGCCAAGCGAAGGGCGGAGCGCCGCCCGAACACATCCGACGCGCCGAGGCAGCAGCGCTGATGACGCGTGCCCTGCGCCTGGGCCTGCTATTTGCCGCGGGTGCAGCGGCCTCGACCGCCGCGCAGCAGGGCACAACCGTCGGCGACATCACGATCACGACCTTTATTCACTCCAGCGTGCAGCTCGAGCACGCGGGAAAAGTCATTCAGGTCGATCCGTGGAGCCTGGCCGACCTGTCGCGCGCCAAGCCAGCCGATCTCATTCTGGTGACCGACGATGTCGCCCATCACCTCGACGTGAAGGCCATTGCGCGCCTCAGGAAGCCTGGCGCGCCGGTGGTCATTGCCGCGAACGGGAAATCACTGGTGCCCGACGGCATCGTGATGGCCAACGGCGATACGAAGGACGTGGCCGGCGTGCACGTCGAGGCAATCGGATCCTACGACCTCACGCCAGGCGAGCCGTATCACCCCAAGGGCGAAGCGAATGGCTACGTCATCACGCTCGGTGGCCAGCGCGTGTATGTCGTAGGCGTGACCGAGTGCGTGCCCGAAGTGCGTGCGGTCAAGAACGTGGCGATTGCGTTCTTTCCGCTCAACCTGCCGCTGGCGCGCATGGAGCCGGCGGCGGCGATCGAGTGCATCCGCGCGATTGCCCCCAAGGTGGTCTACCCGTATCACTACGACCAGGACTGGGTGCGCGCTGTGGCCAAGGGCCCGCGGCCTACGCCGACGACCCGCGGGCTGCAGGAGCTGGCGACGGCGCTGACGCGCGACCGCATCGAGGTCCGGCTGGCAGACTGGTACCCGAAGTAGCGGACCCGGTCAGGTCGCGTCAAACGGCACCAGCACAAGACACGTGGCGCTCAAGAGCTCGCCGCCCAGACACACCGGGATCTCTTTTGCGGATTCCAGGGCGGCCACGCGCTGCGCGGGAGCGACGAGGATCATTTTGGGCGGATCGACCTCGCGGCCGACCGGCTCGAGGCGAAATCCTTCCTGGCGCAGCTGGGCGGCGTCGTTCTCGGAAATCACGTGCGCCTGACTGGTTCCGGCCAGCAAGCGGCGCAGCCGAAACCAGACCCCGCCCGCATGATGCCGCTGCCGGTAGTCAAAGGAGCGAATCAGCATTCGCGAGCGGTATTGGCGAACGCGTCGTTCGAGGGTCGCACTCATGACTGGTCCGAGGGCTCGAGGCGATGGAGCAACGCGTTCACCTCGGCCCGGCGAGGCCCCGGATCAGGCATCCCCGGCCGCGGGCCCAGCAGCGAAAGCAGCGTGAGGTTGGAACGAACCACGTGCCGCAGCTCGGGGCGAAGGTGCCGGTAGGTCTCCGCCAGCTCATCGCGCTCCGCGGCGCTCATCAGCGTCAAGAGCCCCAGCGCCACCAGCAGGTCGCGCTCGCCCTTGTCCCCCGTGCGATCGGTCACGAGCTTCTCGAGTAGCAGGCCCGCTGGACGCGGCAGTCGAAGACGTGTGCCGGCGATCACCAATTCGGCTCCCGGCGTGACCAGCGACAGCGCGCCGAACACAAGGAGCGGAAGCTGCGCGTCGGCCAGCACGTAGGCCTCGGCCGGATCCTGTGCCGCGTCGATGCCGACGAAGTTGATCTCCAGCAGGTGCCCACCGAGCGGTAGCCAGACCGAGGGTTCATCGGCCGAAGGCCGAAAATCATGCAGGGCGCCGAGCCGGCTCTTGACAGCGGCATGCCGTTCGATCGGAACGCCGATGTCGAGATCGTGCGATACCACGAGGGTCGAGGCCGAACCCGGTTCGAGGAAGTTGGGGACCTCGGATCCCACGATCAGGACGCCCGGCTCTTCGATGACCGCGCGCGCAGCAGCGACGGTGGCAAACAGCCGATCCCGAAAGGTCATGGTGCGAGTATATCGCCCGGGTCCGACGCAGAGGAGTAGACTCCTAGCCGGCAGTCAGGAGACCGAGATGACCGAGGATGACGAGCGCGCGAGCAGTCCACAGTCAGTGCCAGACCACACCGGCGTGCCGGTCGCCCCTCCGGCGCCGCGCGTCGATCTCGATTCGCGCATCGAAACGCGGTTGTGGCTGCTGCGCAGAGGCACCGACCGGGCCGAGGCGCGCATGTGCGCCAAGTTCGGCCGCCGTGATTTTCGCGTCTACGTGAACGGCGGGCTGCTCTGGTCGCGCAACTACACGCTCGACGAGACGCAGCGCTTCGACGGTGACGCCGCGGCGAAGCGCGAGGAATTCATCGCACTCGGCTGGGAAGTGCCAGGGGACGCGCCCAAGGGCGAGTAGCGCCAGCTCAGAGCCCGGTAGCGGTGGATGGTGGCGTGACGGCGCCTGGGCAATTGGCAGGTCGATGCCACGCCGGAGAGCGAAGGGGTTCATGAGCGTCGGTTGCGCATCAGCGCCAAGTAGATCGAAGCGCTGAGCGCGAAGGTGACGAACCACGCGTAGGTGTAGAGGTGATCGAAGATCGTTGGATTGGGCACGATGCCTCCGGCCGTCGTCGCCGCGCGCGCGAATCCTGGAACGACCGGCAGGATCGAGAGGGCGAGCGCGATCATGGCCTTCGGGTTGACGCCGTTCGTGTAGCTGTAGCGTCCGCGCACGGCAAACAGGTCGGGCAGCGACAGCTCCTGCTGTCGCAGGACCCAATAGTCGGCAATCAGCACGCCGCCGATCGCGCCCATCAAGCTGGAGTAACCGATCAGCCAGGTGAAGATGTACGCGGACGCATCGGCGTAGAGTTTCCACGGCATCATCACGATGCCCAGCGCGGCCGTGATGAGTCCACCGGTGACATAGCTGATGCGCTTCGGCGCGAGGCTCGAGAAGTCGTTGGCCGGCGACACCACGTTCGCCGCCATGTTGGTGGTGATCTGCGCGGCCAGGATCACCAACGCACCGAAGATCACGACCAACGGGCTACCGATGCGGGCGATCAGCACGACCGGATCCCAGATGGCTTCGCCAAAGATCACGATGGTTGCGCTGGTGACGGCAACCCCGAGGAACGCAAACGCCGTCATCGTGGCCGGCAGGCCGAGCGCCTGGCCCAGGGCCTGCGATCGCTGGCTCTTGGCGTAGCGCGTGAAGTCAGGGATATTCAGGCTGAGCGTGGCCCAGTAGCCGACGTTGGCCGTAAGCGCCGCCGGGAACAACGTCCAGAACGGCGTGTTGCCCTGCTGCAGCTTCGCCGACTCGGACAGGATGTGGACGAGCCCGCCGCCGTTGGCGATGGCCCACCACAGCAGTAGACCGCCGCCACCGAGCAGCAACGGCGCCGACCACGCCTCGAGCAGCTTGATGCCCTCGAGGCCGCGAATGATGATCGCGACTTGTGCGAGCCAGAACACCGCGAACGAGATCCAGATGCTGCCAGGCACGGTGGCCCAGCCAGGCCACGCCGCGGTCAGCAGCGTCTCGAGCGCGAGCGCGCCAATCCAGGTCTGAATGCCAAACCACCCGCACGCCACAATCGCGCGCAGTACGGCGGGCACGTTGGCGCCTTTCACGCCGAAGGCCGCGCGGCACAGCACGGGAAAAGACACGCCGTATTTGGTGCCAGCGTGGGCATTCAGGATCATCGGGACCAGGACGATGGCGTTGCCGAGCAGGATGGTGATGAGCGCCTGCCACCAGGTCATGCCCTGCTGCATCAGGCCCGAGGCGAGCGTGTAGGTGGTGATGACCACGCTCATGCCGATCCACAGCGCGGCGATGTGGTATGTGGACCACGTGCGGCTCGCGAGCGAGGTCGGCGCCAGGTCCGGATTCCAGAGCGGACTGCTCGAGACGTCCTCAGTCAGCGCTATGTAGTCTTGGCGAAGCGCCCCTGGCGGGGCGCCGCTGGCGAGGATCAACTGGCGTAGCCCTCTGCCTCGTGCCCGCCGTGATAGTCCTTGCCGTCGGGCCGGCGGATCTTCGAGTGCGCCACTACGCTGCCGCGCCGCAGGCCGCGGAAGTCTTCGAGCGTGGCATAGCCGCGCTTCTCCATGAACTGCTCCATGCCGTCGATGAGCGCCGTGATCACCGTGGGGCCGATCGCGCGATCGAGCATGGCGGCCGTGCACACCTGCACGGTGCCGCAGCCCAGCAGGAAGTAGTTGAGCGCGTGGGCGAACTCGGCAATACCGCCAATCCCCGAGAACGCCCGGTCGGGAAACGCGCCGGCCAGCGAGGCCATCTTGGCCAGCGACTGCGGCAATATCGCCGGGCCGCCCAGCCCGCCGCTTGACACCAGGCCATCCACATTCATCTCGAAGTCCATCGTCTCGGGATCGATCAGCGGCAACGACGGGAAGGTGTTCGACGAGACGATGGCGTCGGCCCCGCCGCGAAACGCCGCACTCGCTTCCTCGACGATGTCAGTGGTGGAGGGCGTGAGCTTGCACCACACCGGGATGGTGGCGACCTCTTTCACCACCTCGGTGACGATCGACACCTGCGCTTGGTCCTTGCCGATGTTGGAGCCCATGTCCTTGCGGTCCATGTGCGGACATGACAGGTTCAACTCCAAGGCATCGGCGCCCGCGTTCTGGCAGGCCGTCGCGAGCGTTTGCCAGTGCGCCAGCTCCGTGTCGCTGCCCGAGCCAGCCATGATCGACGCAATCAGGATGCGATCCGGATGCGCCTTCTTGATGCCCTCGATCTTCGGCACCCACCAGTCGAGCGTCTTGTCGGAAATCAGCTCCCAGTTCCACGACGAGTGGAGCGCCGTATCGGGCCTCTTCTGCATCGACAGGCGGCCATCGAGGGTCGTGCGCAGGAACTTGGTCTTGGGTCCGGCGACATTGGTCACCGGGTGCAGGCCGATGGTCTTGGTGACCACGCCGCCCCATCCCGCATCGAAGGCGCGCATGATGTTGGTGTCCGACTCGGTCGGCGGCGCCGACGAGAGCAGGAACGGGTTGGGGAACGTCAGGCCCGTGAACGCGACCCCGATGTCCGGCTTCATGCGGGGATTATCGGCGCTGCGACGCTGGGGTGCAAGGGTGCTGGGTGTATGCTCCGGCAGGACCCTGTCATGAGCACTCTGATCAAGCACGGCACCATCGTCACGGCCACCGACCTCTATGTGGGCGATGTCTTCATCGAGGGCGAGAAGATCACGACCATCGGGTCGGCGCTGACCCTGCCGGCCGACCGCGTGATCGACGCCACCGGCAAATACGTGCTGCCGGGCGGCATCGACGTGCACACGCACATGGACATGCCGTTTGGCGGCACGACCTCGGCCGACGACTTCGAGTCTGGCACCATTGCCGCTGCCTTCGGTGGCACGACGACCATCGTCGACTTCGCGATCCAGTATCGCGGCGAGACGCTGCATCACGCTTTCGAGACCTGGTCACGGAAAGCGCAAGGCAAGGCCGCCATCGACTACGGCTTCCACATGATCATCACGGAGCTGACCGATCAAGTGGAAGAGGAGATGGACGCGATGGTGAGGCAGGGCGTGAGCTCCTTCAAGCTGTTCATGGCCTACCCCGGCGTGTTCATGCTGGATGACGCGAGCATCTTCCGCGCCATGCTGCGCACCGGCAAGAACGGCGGCACCATTTGTATGCACGCCGAGAACGGCGGCGTCATCGACGTGCTGGTGAAGAAGGCGCTGGCGGAAGGAAAGACCGCGCCGAAGTACCACGCGCTGACGCGGCCTGCGCGGGCCGAAGGCGAGGCCACGCACCGCGCCATCGCGCTGGCCGAGATGGCCGACGTGCCGGTCTACATCGTCCACTTATCCGCGGCCGAAGCCCTCGACATGGTGACCGAGGCCCGCGACCGCGGCCTGCCCGCGTTCGCCGAAACCTGTCCGCAGTATTTGTTCCTGTCGGAAGACAACTACGACGAGCCCGACTTCGGCGGGGCGAAGTACGTCATGAGCCCGCCGCTGCGCACGCAGGCCACGCAGGATCGCTTGTGGCGCGGCCTGGCGTTCAACGACCTGCAAGCCATCGCCACCGACCACTGTCCGTTCTGCATGAAAGAGAAGCACCTCGGGGTTGGCGACTTCTCGAAGATCCCGAACGGTGCACCCGGCGTGGAAACGCGCATGAGCCTGGTCTACGACGGCGGCGTGCGCACCGGACGCATCTCGCTCAACCGTTTCGTCGAGCTCACGTCCACGTCACCCGCCAGGATCTTCGGTATGTTCCCGAAGAAAGGCACCATTGCACCAGGGTCCGACGCCGACATCGTGATTTTCGATCCGGAGAAGACGACGACGCTCTCGGCCAAGACGCATCACATGAAGGTGGACTACAACCCGTATGAAGGACGGCAGGTCACGGGCGTGACCGAGACCGTGCTCTCGCGCGGCAAGGTGATCATCGAGGCGGGGCAATTCACTGGCAGGGCCGGTGCCGGCTCGTTCTTGAAACGCAGCGCCCGCTCGATCTGACTGGGTGGCATGTCGTCACGTTGAACGCGTCGATGTGCCGCTACTGACCGGCGCGTCAGCGCCTACGATCCCGCCACAACCACCGCAGTGAATCTGGCAGGATCGCTCGTCCGTGTCTGAGGCTGTGAAACCCCTGCCCGTACTCGAACCGGTAATCGTACCTGGCGTAGGCGAGCGACTTGGCGAGCGTGAGGTTGGCGAGTGGCCAGTTGCCGTTTGCGTTGTCCAGATCGTTTGCGCCGTCCTGGAGAAAGACGCGGATCGGCTTGCCGGGCGTCTTCCGGACGAGCGCTTCGTAGTTGTGTCCGCCTTCGCGCCGCGTCGAACCGCTGGCGATGTTGGTGAAGCTGCCGACCCATGACAGCACCTTGCTGAACTCAGTGGGCCGCTCCCACGCGACCGTAAACGCGCAAATCCCGCCGCTGCTGATGCCCGCGATGGCGCGGCTGGCGGCGTCGTGGCGGAGCTTCACCGTCTTTTCCACCTCCGGAAGAATCTCCTCCAGCAGGAATCGGGCGTACTGATCCGACAGCGTGTCGTACTCGAAGCTGCGATTGGCACGGGCGTCCTTGAAGACACCCGGCTGGATGAAGATGCCGACGGTCACCGGCATGTCACGTCTGGCGATCAGGTTGTCGAACACGGTCGGGACGAAATCCTTCGTGCCGGCGCCGTCCTGAAACACCATCACGGCGGCGGGCGACTCGGGCCGGTATTGCGCAGGCACATAGACCCACCAGTCGCGGGTGGTGCCGCTGAAGATCTGGCTCTCCCACTTTGGCATCTCTGTGAGGACGCCTTTCGGCACGCCCGGCTGCTCGCGGCTGTCGGGGTGGGTTTCATATACCTCCAGTTGCCCGCCGCCAGCCCGCCTGTCGCCGATCTCGTAGTGCCACGTCATCGCGGTGCCGTGCGAGAGCGTCACGACTGCCGCGTACACACCGGTCGCTCCGACGGGTGTCAACGGCACGTTGAAACCGTTGCCGATATCAGCGGACACCCGCGGGACCACGTGTGCCGGCAGCGCCGGGGTCTCGATCGCCCACGCCACGGTCAGCTCGTCGATCTTCGGCGCGGCGCCCTTGACCAGCGTCTCCTTGCCGCCGAAAAACGCGCGGATGCGCTCCGCTAATCGATCGGCGTCGGCCCCGGCCGGCGTCGCCGCGAGCGCCGCGGCGAGAGACTTCGGCGTGAGCGCCTCCCCGTCTTGCGCGGCCGCGGCGCGGCACACAAGCACCGCGCAGATTGTGAGCATCGAAAGCTTCATACTCGTGTCCTTCTCTGAACGATGCGCGGATGGTAGCATCACGGGCTCACACGGGGTCAATCCGCTCGGGATGCCTTCGGGCGGGAGGCACCAAGGAAGGGTTCACGACGATGACCGTGCGTGCATTGGCATTCTCGCTGCTCTTCGTGCCGGCTCTCGTGTCGGCTCAGGCACCGGACAACAGGATCTTTTACTACCCCAAGCCTCTCGCGCGCACTGTGTGGCAGCTACCGATGAAGCCGGTCACGCGGCTGGCCGACGTCAAGGTCAAGCACAAGGGCGAGCCGGGCTGGCGCGAGCTGGTGATCCACGATGAGAACTCGCGCGCGTTCCTCGTGCAAGAGCCGGTGGGGACCAGACACGAGCAGAGGCTGTATCCCGACTCCCCTGCCTGGTGGGTCGTGATCGATGGCCGAATTCGGTTCGAAGTCGAAACACGCGATCACCGATTCGAGGTGTTCGAGGCGACCAGAGGCTCCTACGTCTTCGTGCCCGAGCGGATGCTGCACGGGTTCGAAGTCGTCGGCAGCCAGCCGGCGATCGTCTTCGAGGTGACGCTGTCGTCAGCCACACCGGTGTATCCCGAACGGCCGGCCACCGCGACGCCGGGCGCCGAGTACATTCCGGTTCGTCTCAGCACTGGTCCACACCCGCTCGAGGTGCCCGACCCAAACGGCAAGGCCTGGCCGATCCACTTCAATGCGTACGACCTCGCGAAACAGAACGACGGAAAGAAGAACTGGACCGTGGAAGCGATCCGCAAGAACCGGGCGCGCGCGAACTTGATTTGCGGCCACGCGGGACCTGTTGAGCCCGTGGGGCCGACCAACCGCGGGCATTTCCACTCCGACTTCGCAGAATTCTGGGTCGTGATGCTCGGGGAGCTGCGCTGGACGTTCGAGGGAGATGTGTCGGGCTCGATTGTGGCCACCGAAGGGGACATCGTCTACGCGCCGCCGAAAACGTGGCACGCGCCGCAGTTCTGGGGCACTCAGGGACTGAACTGCCGCCTGACCAGCAGCACGTATCCGTCGGCGAATCACTTCTACGATCAGGCGCGATGACGTGCCAGCCGAGCCTCACATCGGGGGCGGCGAACCCTTCGACATTGCGTTCGTCACGCCCACCGCGATGGACGAACTGGCGCGGAGTGTACCGCCGACAGTGGCGCTGCTGTCACCCATCGCTGCCGGCGTCCTATACCGTCGGTGGCTCCAGGCCGTGTTGGCTGAACCAATGGCGCAGGAACACCAGGTCAGCGGCATCTTTCTCGCGGTGGGTGACAACCTTCATGCGCCAGAGCAGACGGGGTGAGGCGAACGGAATCGAGACGCCGTCGACGTGATGAATGACGATGTCGGCGGCGGCTTCGGCGTAGTCGATGCCGCCGGCTGATCTCATCACATCCACCAGGATCTCGTCTGCCACACGAATGACATCGTATTCCTGCAGTTCACCCGGCTGAAGTTCGCTGGCCGCGTGGTCCGGCAGCGTAGCCAACGCGGCAAAGACGCGCGCTTGGTTCTCATAGTCGTCGGCGACCATGACGTCCACATCCATGGTGGAGCGGATGTAGCCGGCAGCGCGGATGGCGAAACCTCCCACCACGACATACTGGGCGCCGCGGTCATTCAACGCGCGGCACAGCTCGCGCAAATCCTCGACCGTGGGCTCGCGACAGGTCAGCTCGTCGGACGGGCGATCATCCGCCATAGCCACTGCTCCGCTTCCTGGTGGGTCTTGAAGCGATGCACGCCGCGCGGGACTCGCACGCCGCCAAAGGCCTGCTGCCAGGCGACGGCGTTCGCTTTGCGGCTGGTCCTCGTCGAGAGAGCGTCAGGCGCCTGGGTTCGCTTGCCGACGACACGGGTCGTCGTCTCCTCAGCGTTGACGAAGGCCTTGAGCATGACCCCCTGAGAATAGGCCGCCGCGTTGAACAACGCAAGGCGGCGGACGCTGGGCTGGTCGCCGGAGGGGCCACTCGCGTAAATGATGTGGCGAGCCGCTCACCGGCTGTTCCACTCCAGCTGCCTCCTGCCCATGCTGCCCGACTTGAACGCAATCACACCACCATTACTCGTGGCGCCGGAACAACATCATCCTGGGCAACTGCTCCGTGCCATTCAGGAATCGGCCATCGACCTGCGCGCGACGGGCGGCAGCCCCACGGTGGCGCAGCTCTTCATGCATATCCGCTACTGCATATATCGCCAGCATTTTGACGGTATAATCGCTGGCGATGATTACACGCCAGCTTCAGGTGCCGGAGCGCTCGTTCTTCCTGTTCGGCCCGCGCGGAACCGGTAAGACCACGTGGTTACGCCAGCAGCTGCCGCACGCGCTGTGGTTCGACCTGTTGCGGACGCAGACGTTTCTCGAGCTGAGCCAGCGTCCCGAGCTGTTCCGGCAGCAGGTCGAGGCCCGGCCGCGGGGAAGCTGGGTGGTGGTCGACGAGGTGCAGCGCCTGCCGTCGCTACTGAACGAAGTCCATGCGCTCGTCGCCGAGCACGGGCGCGGCTACCGCTTCGCGCTGAGCGGGTCGAGCGCGCGTAAGCTCAAGCGGCTGGACGTGAACCTGCTGGCTGGGCGGGCGATCAACCGCCAGTTCTTTCCACTGACGGCCGCCGAGGTGAATTTCGACGTCGACGTCGACCGCGTGTTGCGGTTCGGATTGCTGCCCCAGATCCATGGCGATCCCGGGTTTGCCGTGGACGCACTCGACGCGTACGTGTCGAATTACCTGCGCGAAGAGATTCAACAGGAAGCCCTGGTCCGCCGGCTCGATTCGTTCGCGCGCTTCCTGCAAGTGGCCGCGCTGATGAATGGGCAGATCGCGAACGTGGCAAGCCTCGCCCGCGACGCCGCCGTTGCTCGACCTACCGTGCAGGGCTACTTCGAAGCACTCACCGACACCCTGATTGGGGTGTGGCTGCCGGCGTGGCGGCGCCGCGCGAAGGTGAAGGAGGTGGCCCGCCCGAAATTTTATCTGTTCGATTCCGGCGTCGCGCGGGCGCTGGCCGGACGGTTGCGCGAGCCGCTCGAAGGCGTGGAACGCGGTTTTCTGCTCGAAACCTGGATGCTGCATGAACTGCGCGCCGCGATCGCCCTCCGCAGCCTCGGCGGCGAGCTGTCGTACTGGCGCACACCATCGGGCAGCGAAGTCGATTTCATCTGGACGCGGGCCAGGCGCGCTATCGGTATCGAGGTGAAAGCCTCCGCCAGGTGGCGCGCGGAATTCGGAGGTCCGCTCAAGTCGCTGGCGGCTGACGGCATCGTGCACTCGGCCATTGGCGTCTATACCGGCGCCGTGGAATTGAAGGACGGTCCGTTGCGCGTGCTGCCGGTGCGAACATTTCTGAAGGAGCTCGCTGCGGGGAACATCCTGGGTTGATGGTCGCCGGTTCGACCCGGCTCGTGCGCCGCGCGAGGAAAAGCATCGCATGGACTCACTGCAAGCCGCCGGCATCTGTTGACTTCCCGCAAAGTAAGACGATATCTTACGTGGCGTGAAGACGGCGATGTCATCGAAGGGGCAGATCGTGCTACCGGCCGAACTTCGCCGGCGCGACGCCATCGAACCCGGCGAGGAATTCGAGGTGGAACGACTCGATGCCGGCGACTACCGCCTGACACGGGTGTCGCGCTCCGCCAATCAAGGCCTGGTCGACTGGTTGCTCGCCTGCCCGGCGAAGGGCTACTTCGTGCCCATCGACTCGGAATCCACCGACGCGCTATGACGTATCTGGTCGATGCCAACGTCTTGTCGGAGCCTACCAGGCTTGCGCCAGAACCACGGGTCGTCGCATGGCTGCGCCGCTACGAACGCGACCTCGCCGTGGACCCCATCATCCTGGGTGAGGTCCGTTTCGGCATTCTGATGCTGCCGAAGAGCGCCCGTCGAGCTCGACTTGAAGGGTGGTTCGACGCCGGCGTGCAGCGCCTGCACTGCGTGTCGTGGGAGGCGGAGACCGGCCTCATCTGGGCACAGTTGCTCGCCAGGCTCCGCAAGGCCGGCCGGGCCATGCCCGTGAAGGACAGCTTGATTGCCGCCACCGCGCTGAGGCACGGCATGACCGTGGCCACGCGAAACCGCCGGAACTTCGAACCGGCGGGCGTGCCGGTCGTCGATCCGTTCTCGGCGTAGTCTCGCACGACAGGGCCTCCGGTCCTTGACCGGACCAGTTCAAATGTTTAGAGGTGGGGCGCGAGATGCGAGATATCCACCCGTTTCTCGTGCTCTCGCCGCGCATCTTCAACGAAAAGACATCGCTCGTCATCGGCGTGCCGGTGACGACGGCAGACTACAACTCGGACAATCCCTTTGCCGTGGCCGTGGGCAGGGCGTCTGGCCGAAAGACCAACCAAACCAGCTACGTGCTGTGCCACCAACCCAAGTCGTTCGACTGGCGACTGCGCAAAGCCAAGGCGCACACGCTCGGCGCCTTGTCCAACGCATTGTTTCTGCAGGTGTGCGAACGGCTCAACCAGATCATCCAGATCGGCTGAAAGGGTTCACGTGCCGGGGGTCGCCTCAATCAGGTCGTGATCGCGGGTTCCGGATTGCAGGCGCTCAAACTCTCGCAGCACTTTCTTCTCGCGGTCGCCCCCGGCGCCGTTCCAGAGTTCCAGCCGGACGACCGCACACCAGCGGGCGGTGCCGGCTGCCAGGTGGGCCGCCACCCTTGGCTCGACTGGCAACATCGCCATCGCGGCGAAGGAAGCATTCCGTTAGCGGCTCGCGTCGATCGTGTCGACGGCGGCTGCGTCCTGGATACGGCGGTCGGCGGTCATGAGACGAGCGCCTGTCTTTCGGGCCGTCGCCACGATGTGGCAATCGGCCGGGTCCGAGAGCGCGCTGGCCAGCGACGCCGCGTCAATGGCAATCTCGCCGTCCACCGGCACCTCGCGAATTCCCAATTCGAGCACGACGGCGCGAAAGCTGGCGGGCGAGCCCTCGAGCTGGATCCTGCCTTTGGCGACCAAGTACGCCACCTCCCAGAAGGTGGTGGCGCTCACGGCCAAGGCGTCGACATGCAGGGCTACGGAGGCGGACTTGGCGGCGCGCCGCCCAAGCTTGGGGGACTCCTCCAGCAGCCAGATCAGCACATGCGTGTCGAGGACGATCACACATCGCCCCAGGGAAGGCCCAAGGGCTGCACGATGTCGCCGACAGATCGCACGCGGCCCTTGAGGGCGCCGAGCAGCCGAACCGGCTTGTTCACCATCGGGACGACGCGCGCTACGGGGCGCCCCCGCTTGGTGACGACGACGGACTCGCTCGTCTTCGCGACAGTATCGAGCACTTCAAGGCACTTGGCCTTGAAGTCGGCGGCAGACATCGTTTTCGGCATGGCTATGGCTCATGGCCACAATGTGACCATGTAGATGACCAGTATAGATCAGGGCACGCGGGCCAGGGCCCACACGTTCATCTGCCGGCAGTCGGCGCGGCCGTCGAACAACGCAAGGCGGCGCGTAGGCCGAGGGTTGAGCGTGAACCTGGCGCGCCGGGTCCGTTCAAGCTTGTCGAGCAGGGGTATCGGGCGGTAGTCGACGTCCGACATTTCCCCCGCCGATCCCCGCCGATCCTGCGCTATAGTTTCCGCGTTCGACGCTTGGCAGTCCCGCGTCGAGCAGCCTGAGGGAGGGGTGGGGAATATGTCTCACGACGATGCGAACCCGATGCTCGTGACGCCGGCCAGCGTCTCACGGCGCAACTTCATCAAGGGTGTGGTGGCCGGCAGCGTGGCTGTCTCATCGGCGGCCTATCTCTTTCGCGGCAGCACGCC
>JANNEJ010000450.1:0-1857 GCA_031378585.1 Acidobacteriota bacterium
CTAGGCATCACGCTGGCAGCCGCGGCGGTTGCCATGTGGCGCGGCGGTCGAAACACCCCTGAGCGGCCCTCGCCGTCCGCACGGCCGGCGCCGGTGCGGCTTGCGCTGGCGGGCATGGGCGTCGGGCTCGTGACGGGTCTCGTCGGTGTCGGGGGCGGATTCCTGATCGTGCCGGCGCTCGTCACCCTCGGTGGCTACACGCTCGCCGAGGCCGTGCCCGCCTCACTCTTCGTGATCGCTGTCAGCGCCACGTCGGGAGCCGTCGGCTATCGCGCGGTGCCGGTGGACCGGGGCACCGTTCTCGCGATCGCGGTCACCGCCGCGGCCGGCGTCGTGCTCGGCGCAGCCGCCGGCCGTCGTCTGGCGCCACGTCGCCTGAGAACGGCGTTCTCGTTCGTACTCGTGGCCGCCGCCGTCTACGTCTTCGCCACCCGTTGAGGAGACCACTCTCATGATCGTCACTCGCCTTTACGAGCCAGCCATCGCCCAGGCCAGCTACCTCGTCGGTTGTGCCGCCACGGGCGAGGCGATCGTGATCGATCCCAACCGGGACATCGCGCAGTACCTGCACGCGGCGGACCGCGAGGGCGTACGGATTACCCACGTCACCGAAACCCATATCCACGCCGACTTTCTTTCGGGCGCGCGCGAACTGGCGCGCGTCACTGGCGCCTCGCTCCTGCTGTCCGACGAAGGCGACGCCGACTGGAAGTACGCGTTCGGGAACGAAGCGCGCCTGCTGCACCACGGCGACCGCATCACGATCGGCAACATCCATCTCGACGTGGTCCACACGCCGGGCCACACTCCAGAGCACCTGACCTTCCTGATTACCGACGGCGCGGCCGCCGATCGGCCCATCGCCGCAGCCACCGGCGATTTCATCTTCGTCGGCGACGTGGGACGTCCCGACCTGCTCGAGCGCGCCGCGAACATGCTGGGCACCATGGAGAAAGGCGCGCGCACGCTCTGGCACAGCCTGCGCGCCTTCGACGCCTATGAAGAGTGGCTGCAGATCTGGCCGGGGCATGGCGCCGGATCGGCGTGCGGCAAGGGCATCAGCGCGGTGCCCTACAGCACGCTCGGCTACGAACGGCGCTTCAACTGGGCATTCGCGGTCAAGACCGAGGAGGAGTTCGTGGCCCATGTACTCGAGGGCCAGCCGGAGCCGCCCGCGTACTTCGCCACCATGAAGACGCTCAACAAGCGCGGCCCCGAGATGCGGCGCACGTCTGTGCCGCCGCGCCTCGACGCGTCCCGGCTGAGCGCCCTGGTGCATGCGGGCGCGGTCGTGGTCGACACCCGCGCCGCCGACGCGTTCGCCGCGGCGCACGTACCCGGCACGCTCAACCTGCCGCTCGGCGGCTCATTCGTGACGTGGGCCGGGTGGCTGCTCCCCTACACCGACGACCTCTACCTCATCGCCGCGCAGGACGACGACGCCGGCGTGGCGGAGCTCGTTCGGCAGCTCGCGCTCATCGGCCTGGACCGCGTCGAGGGCATCTTCTCCGCCGACGCGGTGTCGGCGGCCGCCGCGTCCGGCGAGCCGCTCGAGGCCATTCCGCAGATGACGGCCACGGAGCTGGCGACCCGTCTGGCCGCAGGCGAGGTGCAGGTCATCGACGTGCGCGGTCGCACTGAGTGGGAGGGCGGACACATCGCGGCGGCCATGCACCTGCCGCTCGGCTACTTGCCTGGCCGCTGGACGGAGCTACCCGCCAGCCGTCCGCTCGTGGTGCAGTGTCGCGGCGGCGGGCGGTCGGCCATCGCGGCGGCGGTACTGCGGCGCCTGGGGCGGCGCGACGTGTGGAACCTCGTGGGCGGCATCGACGCGTGGCAGGCCGCCGGTTTGCCGCT
>JANNEJ010000143.1:0-2193 GCA_031378585.1 Acidobacteriota bacterium
GTCGCTCATCTTGTCAGTGCCCGCCGTGGCCTTCCACGTTAGGAATCCCTGGCCGTCCGGCACGGTGATGCGCCATGACACGGTGCGCGATTCCTTCGCCGGCACCTCGAATGCCTGATCCGGCGCGGTCAATCCCAGCGCCGCCCTTCGCCAGCCGATGCGTCCCACGAGGGTCGCAATCTCGGTGGGCGCCGCGAGCGTGACGTGACCGGCCTCATCGAGCACCGCGCGCGCTGTCTCCCGGCACGCCGCCACGACGGGAGTACCGGCGGGCACCAGATCGCGCCATGCAACGAGGGTGGCTTCCGGGGTGGCGGCCGTGGACGGAGCCAGGGCCTGGAGCGGCCATCCAGGGCCACCGTCGTCGGCCCGCCGATACGCGGCCGCGAAGACCTCGCCGCGCGAGGCATCGAGCCAGGCGCCGGCGTGCGGGCGGGTGGGCTCACTGTGGAGCGCCGCCCAGGCCAGTGCGGCCAGCGACGGCACGCCTGCGGCCGGCCGGTCGAGGGCCAGTGCCAGTCCCTGGATGGCTGCCAGGCCGATGCGCAAGCCGGTGAAGCCGCCGGGGCCGGTCGCCACGGCGAATACGTCGATGGCGCCGGGCGCAAGACCCGCCTCGGCCAGTAGCGCCGCACAGTCAGCCGGAACCCGTTCAGCGTGCGACAGGTTCGGGTCGCCGTGGCGCATCGCCACGACCGTATCGTCGCGCAGGAGCGCCACGCTCCCTTCCTGGGTGGTTGTCTCGAGCGCCAGCAGCCACATGCGTGAGCCGCGTCGGCGGCTTCACGACTATACTCGACGTTTCCGCGCACCGGCCCCATCCGGGCGCGCGAGCCACTCGAGGTTGTGCCTGTCGCTCCCCCCTGATTCCGCGCCCCCGCTGCCCGTGCCTGGCGCCACCACGACGCCCGCGATGCGGCAGTATCTCGACGCCAAGCGCCAGTATCCGCTGGCGCTCGTGTTCTTCCGGATGGGGGATTTCTACGAGCTCTTCTACGACGACGCGCTCGTGGCCGCACGCGCGCTGGAACTGACCCTGACCTCGCGCTCGAAAGATGCGGCCACGGGCGCGGCCGTGCCGATGTGCGGCGTGCCGTTCCATGCGGGCGAAGGCTACATCAGCCGGCTGGTGAAACTGGGCCACCGCGTGGCCATCTGCGAGCAGGTCGAAGACCCGAAGAAGGCCAAGGGCGTCGTGAAGCGTGAGGTCGTGCGGGTGGTCACGCCCGGTACGCTGGCCGATGCGAGCCTCGACGCGCGCGACTCGGCGTTCCTCATGTCCGTCATCGGGCTCGACTCGCCGCGTGGGCCGCAGGCCCACATCGGCGTGGCATGGCTTGACCTCTCGACCGGCGAGTTCCAGACGGCCGAGTATCACGGCGCCGGCGCGCACCAGACGCTTGACGACGACGTCTCGCTGCTGGCCCCGCGCGAGATCGTCGTGCCGGCCGGCGTGGACGTGCACGCGCTGTTGCCCGCGTCCGCGGGTATCGCGGTCACGCCCGTGGACGGCTGGACGTTCGACCCGGCGCGGGCCGCCGCCACACTCTGCGAGCAGCTGCGCGTGGCTGGCCTGCAGGGCTTCGGCCTCGAGGGCCGTCCGCTGGCCGTGTCGGTTGCCGGCGCGCTCGTGCGGTACCTGCGCGACACCCAGAAGGCCGATCTCGTCCATGTGCGCACCATTTTGCTGCGCGAATCGGCCGGGCGGCTCATCGTCGATCAGGTGACGATGCGGCACCTCGAGGTCGTCGAGGCGTCGCTTGGCGGTCGCCACGGATCGCTCCTCGATGAACTCGACCGCACCGTGACGCCCATGGGCGGCCGCATGCTGCGCGCGTGGCTGGTCGCGCCGCTGGTCGCCCTCGAGCCGATCCGTGAGCGGCTCGACGCGGTCGAGGAACTCGCCTTCCGCTCGGCCGATCGCGGCAAGGTGCGCGACACGCTCAAGGCGGTACTCGACCTCGAGCGGCTCGTGTCGAAGGTGGCGCTCGCAACCGCGAGTCCGCGCGACCTGGTGGCGCTGGCACGGTCGCTGGCCGCCGTGCCGCGCACGCGCCTGCTGCTTGGCGAGTGCCAGGCCCCCCTCATCACGCGCCTGGTCGCCGGGCTCGACGACCTGGCGGAGATGCGGCAGGAAATCGACGCCACCCTGGCCGACGAGCCTCCGGCCCTGGCGCGCGACGGCGGCGCCAT
>JANNEJ010000460.1:0-1581 GCA_031378585.1 Acidobacteriota bacterium
GTTCCGAGCACGACACCTTCGCGCGTGCTGAGCTGCGCCGCCGCCGCTTCGCCCGAGGTCGAGAGCGCGGTGTCTTCAGCCGGACTGTCCGAAAACGCCTTCGCCAGGCCGAAGTCGAGCACCTTGACCTGGCCCGACGGCGTGAGCTTCACGTTGGCCGGCTTCAGGTCGCGGTGCACGACGCCGCGCTCGTGCGCTTGTTCGAGCGCCTCGGCGATCTGCCTGGCGATGCGCAGCGTCTCGTCGAGCGGCAGCCGTCCTCGGGCCAGCCGCAACGACAGGTCTTGGCCGGGCACGTACTCCATCGCCAGGAAGTGCACGCCCTCGTGCACGTGCAGACCGAAGACCGCGGCGATGTTGGTGTGGTTGAGCGACGCCAGGAGCTTGGCTTCCCGCTCGAACCGCGCCAGGCGCCGCGGGTCGTGGGCGACGTCGGGCGGCAGGATTTTGATGGCCACGTCGCGACCGAGCGTCTGATCGGTGGCCTTCCACACGACGCCCATACCGCCCTCACCAATCGGCTCGGTGAGGCGGTAGTGCAACAAGGTGCGCCCGACGCCGGTCAGCGACGCGGCGATCACCGCGCCCTGCGCCGCCTGGCCTACTGCGCGGCCGATCGGATCGTCGGCCGAACGGTCGTGGGCCAGCAGCGACTCGACCTCGTGCCGAAGCGCCTCGTCGTCGCCGCACAGCTCGGCGATCCGCAGCGCGCGGTCGCTCGAAGGCAGGTCGATGAGGGCGTCGAACACGTCGCGCGCGCGGCGCCACCGCGCAAGGTCTGAGGGAGATTCCACGCCCGTGAATTATGTCACGGGGTCTTGGACGGGTCGTTGTGCGCCTTCCAGTTCGCGCTTGAGCCACGCCCGGGCGTGCCGCAGGTCGCGGTCCACCGTGGCTTCCGAAATCGCCAGCATCGCCCCAATCTCGGGATACGTGAGCCCGCCGAAGTACGACAGCTCGACCACCTGGGCCTGCCGCGCATCGAGCAACTGCAGCCGCTCCATGGCCTGGTCGAGATCGATGACGTCCACCGGATCGGCCATCGGCGACGAGAACCCGTCGGTGAGCGTTACGCGGACGTCATGGCCACCGCGCTTGTCGGCGCGCCGGGCCCGCGCCCACTCCACGAGGATGCGGCGCATCACTCTGGCCGCCACGCTCAGGAAGTGCGTGCGGTTGCGCCAGTCCACGTCGGCATCGGCCAGGCGCAGATGCGCTTCGTGCACGAGCAGCGCGGGCTGCAGCGAGTGGCCAGGCGACTGGTGCCGGAGCTGCCCGCGTGCCAGCCGTCGCAGCTCGCCGTAGACAAGCGGGATCAGCCGGTCGTAGGCGGCCAGGTCGCCGCCGCGCCACGCGTCGAGCAGGTGCAGAACCTCGGCCGAGTGCTCCATGCCTACTGGCGCCGCGCCAGCTGGCCGCAGGCCGCGGCAATGTCCTGTCCACGCGGCGTGCGTACGAGCGCGCGGATGCCGTGCGCGTGCAGGCGCTCGCGGAACCGCGCGACCGTCGCGGGCGACGAGGCCACGAACGCGTTGCCGGGAAACGCGTTGTGCGGACTCAGGTTCACGTGGGCAGGCAGAC
>JANNEJ010000494.1:0-2741 GCA_031378585.1 Acidobacteriota bacterium
GCGACGCCGTCGAGGCGCCGGCCCCGGCAGCGCCGTCAGCCTCGCTCATCGCGCCGGTCGCCGGCGTACCCGGCGCGGTGAAGATCGCACAGGTGTGGGCCACGCGCCAGGCGCTCTCGGGCAAGGCGGTGGTGCTGCGCGGCCAGGTGGTGAAAGCCAACTACGAGATCATGGGCACCAACTGGTATCACCTGCAGGACGGCAGCGGTGTGGTCGCCGCCGGCACGCACGACCTCGTGGTCACGAGCAGCGCGCAGGTCAAGGTGGGCGAGGTCGTGACCGTGTCCGGCGTGCTCGCGACCGCCAAGGACTTCGGTGCGGGCTACACCTACGACGCCATCATCGAGAAGGCGCAGATCACGAAGTGACGCGCGAGACAAGGGCGCGGGCGATGCGCCGCGCCTCGCGACCTATCGTGGCGTGATCGTCACGGGCAGTTCGGCGCCGTAGAGCATGGTGCGGTCGTTGTCGCGCGCTGCCCACCGCATCAGCGTCTCGACGCGCTTCTGCACCATGCCCTCGAACAGCGTCGTGCCGTCGACCACCACCGTGATTGGCTGGCTGAAGTCGAAGACGTCGGGTGAGAGCAGCAGCGTGAACGCGCCCACGCCGCGTGCGGAGGCCCGCACGGTGTTCCCGTCGCGCACCAGATCGACGCGGCCCGTGGGCAACCCCGTGGCGAAGAGCTGCCGCACGCGCGGCAGCACGGTGGGTTGGTAGACGCCCTTCAGGTCCACGGTCTCGCGCCCGCGTTCCACGACGAAGTGCAGCGCTTCACCGGACTGGTAGAGGCCCATGAACTCGGTGAGCTCGAGCCCGAGCGGCAGATCCCGTCCGTTGATGCTGGCCACGGTGTCGGTCGGCAGAAAGCCGAACGCCTCGGCGTTCGATCCTCGCAGCACCGACGTGACGCGCATGCCGATGGATCTGACGCCGAAGTTCGGCTCCTCGCCCGCGCGGATCTCGTTGATGTCGGGCAGCTCTTCGCCTGGGCGCGCGTTGCCGAGTCGATCGATGACCAGCCAGTGGGCGCGGTTGCGCGTCGTCGTGCTGTCGGTCTGCCAGGTGAGTCTGGCCGGGTGCGGCACCCGCGGATGGTCGCGCACGAAGGCTTCGAACGGTTCCCTCATCTCGGGCCACCACGCGGTGTTGTGGCCGGCCTCGGGCTGGGGCGTGTAGACCAGGTCGAGTCCGCCGTCTGTGAAGTGGGTCAGCAGCGGCTCGACGCTGGCGGCTGGATAGAGGCGATCCTTGCCGCCGTTTATGATGAAGAACGGCTTGTTGATGAGGTTGTGGGGAAAGAGGGCGCCGCGCACCCCCAGATCGCGATTGGCCAGCACGAGAATGTGGCCGTTCAGCGGCAGGAAGCTGGCGTAAGGGGTGGTGTCGCGCATGGCGAAGTAGAAGGCCGCCGTGCCGCCGTCGGATACGCCCGACATCACCACACGGTTCTCGTCCACGTTGTAGGTACGCTTCACGCTGTCGAGAATCGCCGGCACGTTGTCGGCCTGCGGCGGCGCCCACCACTGCGCCTCGGCCCACGACTGGGGCAGGATGTAGATCTGTTCGGCACCCGCCAGTGCGCCAATCGATCCGTCGCCGCGCGACGCTGGGTCGGGGCGCATCACGCCGCCGTGCAACTGCACGCGCACCTGGTACTTCACGGCAGGGTCGTAGGTCGGCGGGACGTCGACCGTGTAGGGGAAGTCGCCGGTGTCGATGTGGCGTGTGAGCTTCTGTACGCCCCGGGGCACGTTGGCTTGATACGTACGACCCGCGCGCAAACGGGCGAAGGCGTCGTCGAAGCCCACCCCTGACGACACGACTGCGGCCGTGGCCTTGGTGGCGTCGGCGACGGACGTGGCGGCCCAGTAGGCGGTGAAGGCCTCGTCCACCGAGGGGGCTGAGGCGCTGATGAGGGCCACGCCGAGCGTGGCGGCCGCCAGCGCCAGAGTCCGGGTCGTCGGTCTTCGTTGCGTCATGGCTGTTCCCGAGCCCCGGGCCCCGAGCCCCGAGCCCCGCCCTTGTACACCACGCCGCCCTTCATCACAAACTGCACGCGCTCCAGTTCGGTGATGTCGGCGATCGGGTCCTTGTCCACGGCAATCAGGTCGGCAAAGCGTCCCGGCTGCAACGTGCCGACGCGATCGGCCCAACCCAGGGCTTCGGCCGCGATCCGCGTGGCGCCTTCAATGGCCGCCATGGGCGATTGTCCCAGATTCACGCGAAGCTTGAACTCGCGCGCGTTCTCGCCGTGCGGAAAGACGCCCGCGTCGGTGGCAAACGCGATGGGCAGCTTGTGTGCCAGGGCGAGCTTGAACGCCTTCTCCTGGGTGCCTTGCATGGCCTTCTCGCGTTCCACCTGATGCGCGGGAATGTTGAGCGCCTGGTTGTCGTTCAGGATGGTGTGGCCCACGTAGAGCGTCGGCGCGAAGTAGGTGCCTTTCTCGTTCATGAGGCGCGCGCCTTCCTCATCCAGCATGCTGCCGTGGTCGATAGTGCGCACACCGGCTCGCACCGCCGCCTTGATGCCCTCGGCGCCGTGCGCGTGCGCGGCCACGAACTTGCCCCAGCGTGTGGCTTCTTCCACGGCCACCGCCAGCTCCGCGTCCGAGTACTGTTGCGCGCCCGGCGGAATGCCTTTCGACATCACGGCACCGGTGGCGAGGATCTTGATGAAGTCTGCGCCGTTCTTCAGGTTCGTGCGGGCGGCCCGCCGCACCTCGTCGACGCCGTCGGCG